>NZ_JBRCHD010000047.1:0-48046 GCF_053489755.1 Rhodoflexus sp. | reverse complement strand
GACGGCATTCATCGCGCGATTGTTCATGCGGGCTTTCCTGAGAGCGATAAGTTTCAGCGTATTTTGGAACTGCCCGCCGCGCACTTCCTCTATAACCCAACGCACCCCAATCTGCAAACACCGCGCAGCGAAAAGTTCATCGCCATTGAAATTTTACTTTCCGTCGGTCGCTCAGTCGAATTTAAAAAGACAATTTTAACTGCGCTGATTGAGAACATGCAGCAGGGCGTCGGGGTGGCGCCCAACGACGTCTTGGTCGTGTTTATTGAAACAGCGCGCGAGAATTGGGCATTCGCATCGGGCGTTCAATACTATGTGGAACAAGAAAAATAGGTCGAGCAGGGCATATCTTGAAAGTTACTGATACGCTGCGCCGCTTGTGATTGATGCTAACGCGTTGTCCTATTTTGGCGTATCTCTGACGAATGTGACTGTAAAATGGTGCGTTTGATAAAAGCGCAACTGACTATGCGAAATAACCAATTAGACACTGTAAAAAATACGCTCGATGTACAATTTGAAGAGCGTCTGCGTCCCGTCCGATTTGAAGATTTTTCAGGACAGCAGAAAATCGTCGAGAACCTGCGCGTCTTTATCAGCGCGGCACGCGCGCGCGCGGAAGCACTCGACCATGTCTTGCTCTCTGGTCCGCCCGGACTTGGCAAAACGACACTTGCTTACATCATTGCCTACGAAATGGGCGGCAATATCAAATCCACATCTGGTCCTGTCCTTGATAAGCCCGGCGACCTTGCTGGGTTGCTCACCAACTTGGACAAGGGCGACATTTTATTCATTGATGAAATCCACCGATTGAATCCCGTCGTCGAGGAATATCTCTATTCAGCGATGGAAGATTTCAAACTTGACATTATGATTGATTCTGGTCCGTCGGCGCGAAGTGTGCAGATTTCCATTCCGCAGTTCACGTTGGTTGGTGCAACAACGCGGGCAGGGTTACTGACGGCGCCGCTTCGAGCGCGGTTTGGCATCTCCTCGCGGCTCGATTACTACACTGCCGATTTGCTTGAGAAAATCATCCTCAGAGCATCGAGAATTTTGGGCGTCGAAATTGACGCACAAGGCGCGTTTGAAATTGCCCGACGCTCACGCGGCACACCGAGAATTGCCAATCGATTGCTGCGCCGTGCCAGAGACTTCGCACAGGTCGGCGGCTCGAACATTATTACGCTCGATGTTGCCCGAAAAACTTTGTCGGCATTGGAGATTGACGAATACGGGCTGGACGATATGGACAAACGGATTCTGTTAGCGATTATTGAAAAATACAACGGCGGTCCGGTGGGGGTGTCCACGCTGGCGATTGCCGTCGGCGAGGAACAAGACACGATTGAAGAAGTCTACGAACCGTATTTGATTCAAGAAGGCTATGTGATGCGGACGCCGCGCGGCAGAGTCGCCACCGACCTTGCCTATAAACGCTTCAACGTTGAGCGCCCGAAACAGCCTGATTTGTTCAACGCGCAGCCGTAGTTGCCGCCACGCCATTAGCGCTTGCCTTGCCGACTTTGCTGTTCTTCTTGCCATACACAAAGTAAATCACGAAGCCAATCGCCATCCAAATCGCAAGCCGAAGCCATGTATCGGCGGGCAGTGCTGCCATCATGCCAAAGCAGGTAACGACGCCCAAAATCGGCACAATCGGGACGAGTGGTGTTTTGAACGGGCGTGGCAAGTCGGGCTGTGTGCGACGTAAAACGATAATACCGATGCAGACCAACACAAACGCAAGCAGCGTGCCGATGCTCGTCAGTTCACCGACAACGCGCGCAGGAACAAATGCCGCAAAGAGTCCGACGAACACACAGAAGAGCGCGTTTGATTTCCAAGGGGTTTGATATTCTGGATGCACTTCGGAAAAAACAGGCGGAAGCAAGCCATCTTTCGACATTGAAAAAAACACCCGCGACTGACCCAAGAGCATGACCAATACGACCGATGAGTAACCAGCAAGAATTGCTATGATGATGCCTTGTTGAAGCCACACATAAGGCGTGTGTGAAATTGCCACTGCAACAGGCGCGATGCCGTCCTGTCCGCGAAACTCGGTGTAGTTGGCAAGTCCAAGCATCACATGCGAGAAGAGAATATAAAGCACCGTGCATATTGCCAGCGAGGCAAGAATGCCAATTGGCATATCGCGCTGTGGATTTTTTGCCTCCTGTGCTGCCGTCGAGACTGCATCGAAGCCGATGTAGGCGAAAAAGATAATCCCAGCTGCACGAATAATACCGCTCCAGCCGAACTCGCCGAAGTTGCCAGTGTTATCGGGAATGTAAGGCGTGTAATTTGACGGGTTGATATACGCCCAGCCAAGAGCAATGAAAATCAATACGACCGAGACTTTGAGCGCGACGATGATGTTATTGACAAACGACGATTCCTGCGTGCCTCGGATAAGCAAGAGCGAAATAGCAATCACAACAATCACAGCAGGAAGGTTGAAGATGCCTGTGATGACAGCGCCTTCGGGCGTCGTTACGGAATCAAAGGGCGACATGACGAACTGCGGCGGCAAATGTACACCGAAATTTTCCATAAACTTGACGAAGTAACGCGACCAGCTAATCGAGACTGTGGCTGCGCCAACTGCGTATTCCAGCACCAAGTCCCAGCCGATAATCCACGCGATAAATTCGCCCATCGTGGCGTAGGAGTAGGTGTAGGCGCTGCCTGCAATCGGAATCATTGATGAAAATTCGGAGTAGCACAAGCCAGCAAAAGCGCAGCCGATAGCCGCCACAACAAAAGAAATCGTTACGGCAGGACCGGCATTGTAAGCTGCGGCGCCGCCCGTAATCGAAAACAGTCCTGCGCCGATAATTGCGCCAATACCGAGTGCTGTCAGTCCCGACGCGCTCAGCGTGCGTTTGAGCGTGATATGCTGCGCGTCGCCTTCTCCCTTTTCAGACGCGGCAATGATGTCAGGAATGGATTTCGTTGAAAAAAGTTGATTTGCCACAGGACTAACTCCCTTGTTTACGGAATTTTTGTTGATAAAAACGTCGCCCGTCTGATGCAGGCGTCATCGAGTTAACGATTTAGTATTATAGCGAAAAGCTGCGCATCGTGCAAGGCGCGAGGATCATGCAAACGCTTTTTGAATCCGCAACGCAGCTTTTTCCAATTCCGCCATTGATGCCGCGTAAGAAAGTCGCAAGTAGCCGGTTGTGCCAAAGGCATCGCCCGGCACAGTGGCGACAAGGTGTTGCTTCAAAAGAAAATCCGCTACATCGACCGAACTCTGAAGCGTTGTGCCGCCGAATGTTTTTCCAAGCAGTCCCTCGACCGACGGGAACAAATAAAATGCGCCTTCGGGCAAAGTGCAGGTGATGCCTTGAACTTTGGAAAGTTCGCGATGAAGAAAATCGCGTCGCCTTTTGAACTCGTCGCGCATATTGAAAACAATCTCTTGATTACCCATCAGCGCGGCGGCGGCGGCTTTTTGTGAAATGGAACTGGTGTGCGAACTCATTTGCGATTGCAATTTTGCGGCGGCATCGATAATCCACTTTGCGGCGGCAATGTAACCGACGCGCCAGCCTGTCATAGAATACGTTTTTGAGAGTGCATTGCTGACGATGACACGCTCGCGTAAGTCCGAAATTTGAGCGGGCGAAAAATGCGCGACTTCGCCATAGACGAGTTGGTCATACATCTCGTCGGAAATCACGAAAATATCTTTTCCAGAAAGCACATTCATCAACGCGCGAATGTCTTGCTCGGAATACATCGCGCCTGTGGGGTTCGAGGGCGAGTTGAAGATGAGCATCTTGGTGCGCGGCGTAATGGCGTCGGCGAGTTGTTCGGGCGTGAGTTTAAATTTTTGCTCAATCGTCGTTTGAACAATGACGGGAGTGGCGTCAGCAATTTTGACCATTTCAGGAAAGCTCACCCAGTATGGCGCAGGGATAATCACCTCGTCGCCCTCGTCGCAGAGCGCAAGTATCGCGTTTTGAATGGCTTGTTTGCCGCCGCCCGCCACGAGAATTTCATCGGGCGAATAGTGCAAGCCATTGTCGCGCTTGAATTTTTCACAAACGGCGTTTCTTAGGTCAGGAATGCCAGCGACGGCGGTGTATTTCGTGAAACCGCGTTTGATGGCGTCAATGGCGGCGTCGCAAACGAAATCGGGCGTCGGAAAATCGGGTTCGCCTGCTGAAAGGCTGACGACGTCGTGTCCGTCTGCGCTCATTTTTTTGGCGAGCGTCGTGATTTGCAGCGTCGGCGATTCTTGAACGCGCAGCACGCGGCGCGATAAAAATCGTTCTGTCTCAATGCTAAGTGTGCCGTTTGTCAAAGGTCTCGTCCTCCAAAAAGGGAATCGTTGAGCGTAAATTATTTTGTTTGGTGATTAAATCGGTGTTCTAAAAATTTCAGCACGGGCGGCGGCACAAAGTCCGACACATCGCCGCCCAAACTTGCCACTTCGCGAATAATCGACGATGTCAGATACGTATATTTTTCATTCGGCATCAAAAATACGGTTGTAATTTCAGGATACAAGTGCCGGTTCATCAGCGCGATTTGGAATTCATATTCAAAGTCTGCCACCTGTCGAAGCCCGCGAATAATGGCTTTCACGCCCATTGCCTTTGCGTGTTCAATCAGCAAGCCGCCCTCGAACCGCTCGACCTGAACATGGCTGTAGCTGGCCACCGATTGCTGAATCATCTCGACGCGCTCTTCAATCGTAAAAAGCGGTTTCTTTTGACTATTGACGGCGACGACCAGCGTGATTTCGTCGAAAATGTTCAAAGCGCGTTCCAGCACGTCGATGTGTCCGTAAGTAAACGGGTCGAAGGTGCCGGGATAAATGGCGCGTTTCATGTCTCGTTGTCGTTTTGTTGTTCAAGGTTCGTTTGGAAAAAACTCACGGCGCTCGAGCCGAACTCTTTGCGAAGGCTGAACGCCTGATGCGCTGAAAAATCGATCGACGCATGATGCTCTAAGACAAAATAGCCGTTTTCTGCGAGCAAGCCGCGAGAAAAAATTGCATCGAGCAGCACGTCGTAATCCGAAAACCGATACGGCGGGTCGGCGAAAATTAAGTCGAACACATCGGAACACGTTTGAAGAAACCGCAGCGCGTCTTGCCGAAGCACGCGAGCCTGAGCCGCGACATCCAAAGTGTTTATCGAGTTGTTGAGCATAGAAATGACTTGGCTGTTTTGCTCGACAAAGGTAATGCGGGCGGCGCCGCGGCTGAGCGATTCAAACCCCAACAAGCCGCTTCCGGCAAAAAGGTCGAGAACGACAATATCGTCAAACTCGAGTCGCGCAGCGAGTGTGTCAAAGACAGCTTGCCGCACGCGGTCGGTGGTCGGACGCACATCCCGTGTTTCAACGGTATGAATGCGTCGGCTGCGAAATTTTCCGGCGATGATTCTCACAAGCGGCGATTAAGAAATGGAGCAAGTTTTGGCGTGGCGTCGGAACGGCTGGAAAAGCATATTTGAAATCAATGTCAGAGCTCTATGCGTTGGTGCTATTTCTTATCGGATTTTTTGAGCAGGGCAGCGAGTTTTTTCAAACCATCGATTTCCAAATCGCTTTGCGGGTTGCTCGTGCCACGGATATGCTCGACCATAGCAGCGGTTTTTTTGTTATCCTCCGCCGCTTTGAGCGTCCACTGCCGAATTTTCAAGCCGTCCTCGATACGCTTTTCAAATTCGTCTGTCGCTTCGTAGAGCGTTTTTTTGAGCTTGTTGATATCCCACGGCTTTTGCACGAAGCGGAAAATTTGCCCTTCATTGACCAGCCGCACGACATCATTGACGTCGGCGTAACCCGTCATTAAAATTTTGGGAACAATCGGCGCGATTTTGTGCGCGGCAATCAAGAAATCCACGCCGCTGATGTTGGGCATACGTTGGTCGGAGAGGACGGCGGCGATGAGCGAGTTGTTCTCCAAAACATCGAGCGCGGCTTGTCCGCTAATGCAGGCAATGACGTCGAACTCATTTCGGAGCAAATCGGTCAGCGTTATCAAAACGCGCTTTTCGTCGTCGACGACGAGAACTTTCGGTTTGCCGTCTCTGCCATAGACGATTTTGCGAAGGTCATGATGTTTGTCATGCGAGTGGAGCGGTTCAATTGGTTCTTGTGCGGCTTGGTCGGTCGGTGCAGGAAGCTCGCTCTCCGTTAGCGCTTGTTCATTGAGGCGGGCGAAAAATTCTTCCTCGAAACTTTGATATTGTTTGATTTCGTCAATGGTCTGCTGCTGAAAGGTGGCGAAAAATTCTTCTTCAAACGAAGCGAACGTCTGTTTCTCTGGCTCGGTGCTGAGCGAAGTTGGCGACGGCGCACTGGTTGATGTGTCGCCGTCGGTGGCAGCGCGTTTTTGTCGTTTGAGCAAATAAGATGCCGCTGCCATCGCCACAATAGATTTCAGCACGCTCGACTGCCACGGCTTTCTGACATAGCGAAATACCTCGCCGACGTTCACCGACTCCAAGACTGAATCAAGGTCGGCATAGCCCGTAAGCAAAATGCGCATCGCGTCGGGACGAATTTCCCTGATGTGTTTCAAAACATCGACGCCCTTCATGCCGGGCATGCGCTGGTCGCAGATAACGATGGCAAGGTCAGGCTTTTGCTCGGCGATTTTAATAGCGGTTTCGCCATCGTTTGCCGTAAAAACATGAAAGTCGTTATCGAAGAGTTGATACAGCGCCTCGACGACTTTTTGTTCGTCATCGACAATAAGCATGGTGAGTTTTATGGCAGGTTTTGCGTCGGTCATGGTTAGAATGCGCCTTCTTTTGGTTTAGCAAACTCTACGGCAGGAATTTTAACGATAAAGGTTGTGCCTTCGTTTTCTTTAGTTTCAAAAAGAAGCTCGCCGCCGTGCTTTTGGACAATATCGTAACAAATCGAAAGTCCCAGCCCTGTGCCTTTGCCGACATCTTTGGTGGTGAAAAACGGCTCGAAAATTTTGGATTGGACGTGTTTGGGAATACCGCAGCCATTGTCGCTGATGCGAATCGTCGCCATATCGTTTTCCAATGCGGTCGAGATGTGAATTTTTTTGTCGGCTTTTTTTTCAACGGCGTGAATCGCGTTTTGAATCAAGTTCAAAAAGACCTGATTGAGCTGCGCAGGATAACAGTCGATTTGCGGCAAATGACCATAGTCGACGGTTACATTGATTTTTTCCTCTTTCAATACATGGGCAATCATGACCAAACTGTTTTTTAAGCCTTCGTGCAAATCGGCTTTTTTCATATCGGCTTCGTCTAAGCGCGAAAAATTTTTCATGCTGGCGACAAGTTTCGTCATTTGCTCTAAGCCTGCTGCAATACCCGAAAAGAGCCGCTCGGTGCGGCGCACGGTTTCCTCTAATTCCGACATCGAGCCGTTGGGCGAGTTGCGCACCGCTTGCAGACGTTCCAATGCTTCTTCAAACCGCTGTTCCGTCAAAAGATTGATGCCATCGAGCATCGCAGCATAAAGTTTGGCGACCGCATTGAAGCGTTCATGAATCAAATCGGCGTTGCTCGAGATATATCCAATCGGTGTATTGAGTTCGTGGGCAAGTCCCGCCGCCATTTGCCCAAGCGAGCGCATTTTTTCCGATTGTGTCAGATGCGCTTGGGTTTCCTGAATTTCAAGAAGGCGCGTGGCGAGTTCGTTGTTGAGCCGTTTCAGTTCTGCCTCGATACGTTTGCGCTCGGAAATATCGCGAATGAAAATGGACGCACCGAACAAATCGCCCTGAAAATCTTTAATGGGGTGAAAGGCGATTTCATAAAAACGAGCGCCCTTGCCGAGCATTTGGGCGTCCTCGAAGACAACCGTTTCGCCAGTGAGGGCGCGGTCGCAGTATCGCCCCCAGTTCTCGACGTCCTCCGGCTGAACAATAGAGAAAATCGACATGCCCACCGTCAGGTAAATTCCGAGGGATTGCTGCACAGCGCTGCGCGAGGCTTCATTCACAACAGTGATGTTATACTCTCGGTCGATGGCCAGAATCCAGTCGTCGGTGTTATTGATGAGTGCGGAAATCGCCGCTTCTTTTTGAACCAAATCCGCCTGAATGTGAAGCATCGTCTCTTCGCCTTCTTTTCGAGCGGTGACATCGCGGCTGATGATAACAACGCCCAGCACGTTTCCTGCCGCATCTCTAAACGGCGACTTTGTAACTTGATGCCATTTAAGCAATCCCGACGCGGGTTCAATAATGACCTCTTCGTGCGCTGGTATCGGCTTGCCCGACATCATCACATCGCGCTCCTCGCGCTCTTGCTTTTCGGCAAGGTCGACGGGAAAAAAATCATAATCCGTTTTTCCGATTGCCTCTTCTTTCGCCTTCAAACCCAGCATCGCCAGCATCGCTCGATTAAGCCACTGGTAACGGCCCGATGTGTCTTTAATGCACATCGGGTCGTGCATCTCGTCTGCCGCCGCGTAGAGCAGCAGTGCGGTGCTTGTAAGCGTCGTTGGGTGGGACGCGATTTCCATAAATTCTTGCATTGGCGTCATTTAAATCTGAAATTTACGACGCGACGTAAAGATTACCTAACCCCTTGACAAATTCGCCCGCGCGCCAGTGAGACCTCTGACAGAATCGCTTTTCTTTTTTTGACGAGAACGGCACGCTCGCTTGGCACTTCATCACCGACTTGCGCGAGTAGCAAACGCGCGTTGTTCGTCTAATTTTTTTTCGGAACTAAGAACTGTCGTCATAAAAAACTCTTTTCCAAGAAACTTCTGATATGTATTTGGTAGATTTGTAGGAAGTTACTTTTGTAAAGAGAAAAATCACAACCAACGATTTTTTTATTGCATTTTAACAATGTCCATCGCCGATTTACGCAAAGATTACCTCAAAGGCAGCCTTGACGAAAAAGACCTCAATGCCAACCCGTTCAAACAGTTTGAGACATGGTTTCAAGATGCCAGAGACGCGGGCATCGATGAACCCAATGCAATGACGCTTGCCACTGCGACGAAAGACGGCAAACCGTCGGCGCGCGTTGTCTTGCTCAAAGGATTTGACGAGCGCGGATTTGTTTTTTTTACCAACTACGAAAGCCGAAAAGGGCGGGAGTTGAGCGAAAATCCAAACGCTGCGCTGTGTTTTCATTGGCAGAAATTGGAGCGGCAAGTCAATATCGTGGGCAGCGTTGAAAAAATCAGCACGGAAGACTCGGAGGCGTATTTCAACAGTCGTCCGCTTGCAAGTCGGTATGGCGCATGGGCGTCGCGTCAGAGCGAGCCGCTTGAAAGCAAAACCGCACTGCTCGCGCGAGTAGCAGAGCTGGCATTGAAATACCCAATTGGCAATGTGCCGCTTCCGCCGTTCTGGGGAGGCTTTCGCGTTGTGCCTGACGAACTCCAATTTTGGCAAGGCCAGCCGTCGCGCCTGCACGACCGATTTAGATACCTGAAACAAACAAACGGCGTTTGGAAAATCGACCGCCTATCGCCGTGAAGAGCATAGGAAAAATGAAACCTCAGTTGGTTGTTCTCGGCACAGGCTTCGGCGCGGTCAGTCTCATCAAAAAAATCTCGCTGGCGCATTACGACGTTACAGTGGTCAGCCCACGCAATCATTTTCTGTTCTCGCCGCTGTTGCCCAGCACCACCGTCGGCACCATTGAGTTCCGCAGCATCATCGAGCCGATTCGCTTGGCTCGAAAAGGCATCACATATTTTCAAGCAACTGCCGTCGACCTCGATAAAATGTCTAAAACCGTGGTCTGCGAGCAAGTCGAGGACAAGCGCCGATTCAGCGTCAAATACGATAAGCTCATCATTTGCGTCGGTGCGGTCAATAACACGTTCGGCATTGAAGGTGTGTATGAACATGCGTTGTTTTTACGCGAACTCATTGACGCACGGCGGATACGAAATCGCATCATTGATAATTTTGAACGCGCTGCGCTACCAGCCCTCGATGAGCCAGAGCAGAAGCGATTGCTGCACACCGTCGTCGTTGGCGGCGGTCCGACGGGCGTCGAGTTCGCTGCCGAACTTGCAGACTTTATGAGCGATGAACTGACTGCGACCTTCCCCGCACAGATTCAGGCAGCCAACATTACTTTGGTTGAAGCAGGCAAACAAATTCTTAGCACGTTCGATGAAGGACTCGCCGATTACGCCATGAAGGTCTTTAAGCGACGGAACGTGACGGTGCTGACGAACACGACTGTCAAAAAAGTTACGGCGACTGCCGTCTTGCTCTCGAGCGGCCAAGAACTGCCGTGTGGCTTGGTGGTTTGGTCGACGGGCAACGGTGCGACGGCGTTTGTAAAGTCGCTCCCATTTGAGCGCGATAAAGCACAACGGTTGGTAACAGATGGATACTTGCGCGTTAAAAATGAATTGGACATCTTCGCGCTCGGTGATTGCGCGACCATTGAAAATTACACGCAGCCTGCAACTGCGCAGGTCGCGCAGCAAGCGGGCGCCTATTTGGCAACCCAGCTCAACGCCATGGCAAAGCGCGGGTCGCCCGAACCTGTCGGCGAAAAATTTAAACGCATCAACTTTGGAATGTTGGCTTATGTCGGCGATAACCGTGCGCTTGCTGAATTGCCTCAGGCAAAATCGAGCGGCATTGGCACTTGGCTCTTTTGGCGCTCGGCTTACCTAACAAAACTGATTAGCCTGAAAAACAAAGCGCTGGTGTTGTTCGATTGGACGAAGGCAATACTCTTTGGGCGCGACATCAGCCGATTTTAACCATCACTGCTGAAACATCGGCGAGCGCTGCGGCATAGGAATAAGAATTTCAAACGTGGTGCGCTCCAAACACGCAACCACCACTTCGTTGGCAAGCCACGCAAGGCGTGCGAAAGACACGTTCGGAAATGCCTGTCGATTCACTTGCTCCATCGGTCGGAACTTGACAATTTTCGAAGCCTGCCAAATCTCAGTTGCTGGTTCGTTCGCCGACTCAGATGATTTAGCGGTGAGGCGGCTCATCGTCATGGAAAGTTGAAAATTCTGCGTCGCTGGAATTCCAACTGCTTCAAATTCTTCCGACATAAAATTGACCGACACCGTCAAGTGTGGAATGCCCAAATCATCTGTGCCGCGAAAAGGGGTGTTGGCAGGCTTCGTGACCATATCGTATTTGGCGAGCAAGATGCCTTGACGACGAAAAAACTCGCCGACATATTGTTCCAGCCAAAGTCGCTCGTTTGCGGAAAGCGTGAAGGTGTTGAACGACAAAACCATCACGTTGCCGCGAATCAAGACGCGTTGTTGCGCGGTTTCCGCTCCGCCGCACCCGCTAAAAACAACCGTCGTTATCAAGGTCGACAAAAGGCAAAATCGTTGCATGGTCTTCTCATTTGGTGCTCACCGAGGCTCTTATACCAAAGTAATTAGAAGAGGAGTAGATTTTACAACGCTGTCACTCCGAGCGACGCGAGGCATCCATCTTTATGCTTGGATTCTTCATCCCGCTTTGCGGGATGGAGAATGACAACCCCTATCTTCTTCAAACTATATCCGTATTAGGCGCTACTTCACGCTCTCGATGCTGGCGCCTTTGGGCAAAATCGCGCGATACATTTTCAAGGCTTTCTGCGCCTCTTTGCGCGTTTTGAACTGTGCCGTGCGAACTGTGAAGCGTGGTTTTTTCTTAGTGCCGCGCCGTTTCAGAGACGCCGTAAATCCTTTCGTTTGGTAAAGTCCTAATGCCGCGTTGGCTTCTTTTTCAATTCGGGTGCGGCGCAGTGCAATCGTAAAGCCGCCTTTCTTTTCATCAATCGCTTTTTTGAACACATCGGGAAGCGGCGCCTCTGGCACAACTTTCGGCAACGGCACAAGGCGCGACGGCGGCACAACGCGCACTGTTACCTGCGCCGATAATGATCCAGTCGGGTTCGTCGCCGTCAAAATATAGCTCGTGGATTTCAGCGGCTTAATCGTGAATGAGCCTTGCGCAGCGACCTTGCCAATGTCGGGCTGAATGCTGATGTCATCAGCATCGACGACTGTCCAAACCAAGAGCGTTGTATCTCCCTCGACCAGTGCATTTTTGGCAGCGACAAAATTAATCGTTGGAAACGGTCGCTCCGTTGGGCGCATCGGTGCGCGTAGCTCATCGGGCGAAAGAACCTCGTCGGGCTTGATGACACGTATGCGCAAGCCTAACCCAAAGGCGAGATGCTGTGCCGAACTCGGCGAGAGAAATCCCAAGAGGTTTCGTGTGCTGACGTCAAACGCAGCATTAGGTGTATCGAATCCAAAGCCAAATGAAATTGAGGCGTTCTGATTTCCACCAAGCCGAACTCCTGCACGAACCGGAAGGTTTCTAAGACCGCGATATTCAACGCCGATACCAACAAGCGGCGACGTCGTATTGCCATAGCTACTGTTGAACCCTTGCACCCAATCGAGCGTGGCAACGAGCGGAATTTTATTGAACTTTTCCAAATCGACTGCCGCACCGAACCGCAGATGCGTTGGCAGCGCCAAATTGAAAGTGCCCGCCGTTTGTCCTGTTCCCTCAATGCCGCGCCGCAAGCTATCGACTTGATTTTGATTGACCGTGCCGTCAATCGGGTCTCGAAACCCCGTGAAACTGACGACTGTATCGGCGCGTCGGATAAAGGAATTCGCCGAGTAGCTGACCGAGCCGACATCGTTCAAGGCGAGTGCAAGCGTGATGCCTTCGCGCACATCTGCCGAGAGACCAAGGTCGAATCCAAATCCGCCGCCAGAGCTTTGCGGAAAGAAAATCGTTGTTACCTCTCGCGGTCCTGCGGTTTGCAATTGATACGACAATCGAGCAGCAAGGCTATCGCCCGATGCGGAATTAAAAATCGTCGAGGCGTTATCCAACTGCGCGACGGCGAAGCCTTGCACATATTTGAGCGTAATGCCAGCGAGGAAGTTTTTTATCGCAGGTGTCGGCAGTTTGATGTCGCGGGCGTAAGACGCGCCGTAGTATCGATGCCACCATGCGCGACCTTCCGAGCCATTGGAGGGAATAAGTTGTCCAAGCAAATTGGCGTTGCCATTGAGCGCAAGGTCAATGTAGGTTTTGTTGAGCTGCCCTTGCACGCCGGCGTAATCGCGTATAAAAAATCCAACCGAGCCGGCGGTTTCGGAAATGTGGTACGCTGCGCCGAGCCAAGTTGCACTGAAATTGACATTGGCTTGCAGCGCGTCGCCGAAGAGCGAGAGAATACCATTTTTGTCTTCTTGCGTCCATGTCGTTGTCGATTGTTGCGATGGCACGCTGCGGCTGTCTCTGCCGAAGTAACGGTTATAGGCGTTTATCGAGAATGCGTTGTTGTAGGCGGCAAGTCCTACTGGTGCAAGTCCAATAGTGAGTTTCAATGGGTGAAATTCTTTAGCGGCAAGTCGCGCGGGATTGACATCCAACGCTAAAAAGCCACCCATAAACGCGGCGCCGCTATTGCCCATCGCGTTGCTCACGCCGTTATCGACCGAGAGTTGCGCGCGTGCGTCGGTCTGAAAGCACGACATGAAAATGATCAGCAGGCAGGCAAGTTGGAGGCGTCGATGGTTCATCATTGTAAGTGTTAGACTTGCTTTTTGCGCCTAAATTGCGCCGTTAGGTTTTTTACGGGCGAACACCCAGTGCGGACGCCATCATACACAACACGTAGAGCAGCGTTCCAAAGGAGTTATACCAAATGGCGCGGTCTCGCGGGTTGTTGATAAGCAAACGTTGCATCGGAAATTGACACAGCAACAAACCCAGCGCGACGCTCGCCCAAAGCCACGAGGTTCTTGCCGCAAGAATAAGAATCGCCGTGAGTTGAGCTGCGTTCATCACGCTGACGGCAAGAATAGCCGCGTTCCGCTCGCCGAGTTGAACAGGAATAGATTTTACGCCGCGAATTTTATCGCCGACGACCGACTTAAAATCGTTCAGTGTCATAATCCCGTGCGCGCCAAGCGAAAAAATCACCGCCATAAAAATAGACTCCGTCGATGGCACGCCTTTCGTAAAGGCAAAGCTGCCTGTCAGCCACGCCACACCTTCGTAAGCTAACCCGACCACTAAGTTTCCAAACCAACCGTTGCCTTTAGCGCGAAACGGGGGGCCTGAATACAAGTGCGACATTAGCACGCTTGCAAACGAAATCGCCAGCACATACGGGTGAATCAGCCAAGAGACAACAAAAGCAATTAAAATAAGCCCAATGGTTACAATCCAACTTGCCGATTTTGAAATCAGACCAGCAGGAATCGGGCGGTCGGGTTCGTTGATGGCGTCGACATCGCGGTCGAAGTAATCGTTCATTGCTTGCGACATTGCACACATCAACGGGCCGGCGAGTATCAAGCCCGCCGTAAGCACGTCCCAATAGTCTATCAAACTTTTGCCGGTCGACACCGCGCCGCAAAGAAACGCCCACATCGGCGGAAACCACGTTACTGGTTTCATCAGGCGAGGAATTGCGCGAAGGCTAAGCCGGAATCCCGGTCGATTGACATTATCAATCGCGTTGAGAATTTGGCGTTTGCGGTCGTCGGAAAGCCCAGCACGTTGGAACTCAGCTTGAAGCGATTTCGTCGCCTCGTCGCCAAGCTCCGGGAGCGTCCCTAATGTTGATTCTATACTGCTCATCGATAGCTCGATAACGAAGTTCATTTGCTTGGTCGAAGTTAGCGCCTTTTCGCCCGTTTCGAAAATCTTGACATTAGGGTTGTTCAATGCCGAGCAGTTTAGTATTCTTACCAAATTTTTTTGCGCCGATTGTAACAAAATGAAATCAATTGTATCGCTCACAAAAAAAAAGTCGCGTGTCGGCATCGGTGTTCTTTCTGGCACGTCGCTCGATGGTATTGACGTCGGTATGGTTGAACTCTACGGGTCGGGTGAGCGCGGACGAGTAGCGCTGCGTGCGTTTGAGACCTATCCGATTCCGTCTGCAATTCGCGTCAAAATTCTCCGAAACTTCAATCCTGATGCGGCTCGACTGCCCGAGCTCTCGCAACTGCACTTTCTCATTGGCGCGCTCTTTGCAGACGCAGTTGAAAAATTTATGACGACGCATCGCGTCAAAAAACAAACGGTGGATTTTATTGCGTCGCACGGACAAACGTTTTGGCATAATCCAACACCCGAAAAAATCGGTGCATATAAAGTCTCTTCCACATTTCAACTCGGCGAAGGGTCAGTGCTGGCGAATCGCTTTTGCCTTCCGGTGATTTCAGATTTTCGCGCGTCGGAATTTTTCTTCGGTGGCGAGGGGGCGCCGCTTGCGCCATATCTGGATTTCCTCTTGTTTCGGCATGCCAAGCTAAACCGCGCGCTGCTCAACATCGGTGGCATCAGCAACATCACCGCGCTCCCAAAAGCCTGCAGAAAATCCGACGTCATTTTCTTCGACTGCGGTCCGGGCAATGTGCTGCTCGATAAAGCCGCGCAATTTTACTTCGGAAAACCGTTTGATAAAAACGGGCGCTTCGCCGCGCAGGGAAAAGCGTCCGAAAAAATTTTATCCCAGTTGCTCCGAGAAAAATATTACAGGGTTCCGCCGCCAAAATCGACTGGACGTGAGTTGTTCAGCGACGCATACTTTGAACGCATCGTGGAACTGTGTAAGCAAGAACAATTAAGCAGCGTCGATGTGATGGCAACATTGACGGAACTAACGGCTGAAACGATTGCGCGGCAGGCTGAAACATTCATTGCGCCGAAGTGTTTAATTGATGAACTGATTGTCGCGGGTGGCGGCGCGGAAAACCCGATGCTTATGGCGGGACTGACAAAAAAATTTCCATCTGCTCGCGTGATGAAGCAAGACGACCTGCCACTGGCCGCGATTCCCGCCAAAGCCAAAGAAGCGGTGCTCTTTGCCGTGTTGGGCAATGAATTTTTATCGGGACAGAGCGCGTCAATGACGACGCCCGCCGTGCTTGGAAAACTGTCGCTTCCGCCAACGATTTGAATGTATGTAACTCATCAACCAATATTATGAACGATTCGACCTCATCATGCCTCATCATCGGCGCAGGCGTAACGGGACTCATCGCCGCCAACATCTTGCAAGAACAGGGCGTAAAAGTAACGCTTCTCGATAAAGGGCGCGGCGTGGGCGGCAGGCTGGCGACGCGCCGCATTCAAAAAGGTGTCTTCGACCATGGCGCGCAATACTTTACGGTAACAAGCCCGCGCTTTTGGATATTCGTAGAAGAGTGGCTCAATGCCGGCGTGATTGCCGAATGGACGCGGGCATTTCCGACGTGTCAGGGTGTTTGGTCGGACGACCGAGAGCCGCGCTACTTAGGCGTCGGCGGAATGACCACGCTTGCCAAATACCTCGCCCGCGCGCTTGATGTTCGGCTTAATGAACGCGTTATCTCGCTTCGCGCCGAGAACTCTGGTTGGCAAATCAGAACTGAAGCTGGCCTGGTCTTCAATGCAGATGCGCTCATCCTAACGCCGCCCGTGCCGCAATCGCTGCAACTGATTCAAGCCTCCGAAATTTATTTGCCGCCCGACATCAAAGCCGCGCTCTCGTCTGTAACCTATCAACCGTGTCTGGGTGTTCTCGTGCTGGTGAGCGGCAAAAGCCGCGTGCCAAGCCCTGGCGGCGTGTGGTGCAACGACGAGTCCATTTTGTGGATTTCGGATAATCAACAAAAAGGCATTTCGCCCGACGCCGCTGCTTTGACGATTCATCTTTCGCCGTTGTTCAGCCAAGCCTTCTGGGAACGCAGCGACGACGAGGTGTTGGAAACGGTTTTGCCGATGGCAACGCCGTATCTCGGTGCGGAAATTATCCACGCTGAAGTCAAACGGTGGCGATACAGTTCGCCCGATTCGTTTATTTCTGAACCCAGTCTTGCCGTGTTAGAGCCAGCGCCAATAGCATTTGCAGGCGATGCTTTCGTCTCGCCGTGTATTGAAGGCGCAACACTCTCAGGGCTGGCGGTAGCAGAACAGATATGTGAAATGATGCGCATTTAGCCGACGGCATCTTGACTGGCACGGCGGAGACACCCCTGCCTACGGCATCTAAACAATGCAACTTGAACGACAAGAGACTTGCGGGTAGCTAAACGCGGTTAAACAATTTGCCGCTCGTGATGCGAGTGCATATTTCGCTTCTTCTCTTCATCTTTCATCAAAGACGATACGCACTCTTGACTGACAAACGAGAGCAGCCCAATCACAAAGGCAACAATCAACCCAATAATCACAAAAGTCATGTCTGTAACTGTTTTCTTTTCCGAGCTTGAGACTTGGTTAAATGGACAAGATGTTTCAGGGCAATCCTACGCGCCGACGTCGGTCAAGTTTCTCTTTATGCCCAAAAAGTTTCAGGAGTGAAGGATGGCAACGATTTTTTTTGCGTGATGATATGGTGAAAAAGTCGTTGTAAATTTTGGTTCTGCGCAAGTTTTGCCCTATCTTTGCGTCCCTTATTTCGAGGGCTAGTAGTTCGCCAGCATTTTCGGGGTGTAGCGCAGCTGGTAGCGCGCTTCGTTCGGGACGAAGAGGCCGTGAGTTCGAATCTCGCCACCCCGACCATCCATGAAAAGTCCCACTTCAACGGGGCTTTTTGCTTTTTATCATCTGTTCCACCGCTGCTGTTCTGTCAACCCAACACCAAACTTGATTTGAAAAACTGAACTTGAATTTAGGTGTGTCGCTTCGCATGACGCCAAACCCCTGTTAGACGTATTTTTATGTAGGATTTTTAAATCAGATTTTTTTTCGAGTCAAATATAGTATTAAACAAATCCAAGTTATTACAGATGTTATAACGATGCCTATTTTTTCAAGAATTGCACAATTAACATCCATTAAAATATTAAAGGTTAAGTGAACAGCTGAAACAAATAATAGTGAAGAGGTTGCTTCTGATATTTTTAATAAACCCCATGCCCCTGCCAGTAGTGAGAAATAATGGATTAAATGTATTTGTATAGTAATATTTGGATTTAGGAAGTTTAGATGCCAGATATACCATAAAGTTCCGATAGTAAAAATCCTAACGGGTAATTTTATTGGTTTAAGTGCTTGTTGCAAATAACCTCTCCATCCATACTCCTCAAATAATGCGTAAATTATCAAGGTAAATCCAGTTGTGAATCCGAAAAAATGAGTATTGATATTCTCTTTGTTTTCTACACCAACGACTGCTAAACCTATCAATATCGGAGATATTGATAAAAAACTAATTATGTCTTTTTCTCCTAAAAAGGTAATTTCCTTTTTTACTTTACTATTGATGATATAGAATACTACAAGATATCCAATGAATGGTCCAATCCCTCTGAATGCTCTGAAAAAAACGTTTAACCCATAAGGTAAGGAAATAAGGTCTTCAAATGAAATCAATCCTAATCTAAACGGCGCTGACGATAATACAGCAATTGTATAAAATACAGAAATTTCAGTCCAGTTGATTTGGTTGATGGAAAGGCTCATTTTTTATTTTTCAAAGATGATTGGTAATTATGTATTTGGTTGGTTTTGATTCTTAAAAATGCACCTAACGTTTTCAGGCTTTGCGTTCGGGCGGGGATTTTTAGCACCGAAACTTAATATAATGTTTGCCTTAGCACAAATGCCTAATAAAATTACAAATTTTATTTCTTTCAGTCTCATTTACAGCGATTTATCGCTGCTTGAATTGGCAGACACTGTACTGTCCCGTAACTACAGTAAACACAACAATCGCCTAATTTTGGCTTTAAAACTTTCTTGCACTTCTCGCACTCGTAAAAATACTGGCAAGCATTTGTCGGTATTGTTTCTGCTTTCTTATGTCCGCAGTTGGGGCAAGTTATTGTTGATTGTGGTATTATAGTCATTTTACTTCTTTCTTGTCGGTTACTGAATAGCCTGTTTTCGCAATGGCTTTTTCTATTCCTTGAATGTCGGTTTTAGTCTGGTCAAACACCACAATGGCGTTTCTGGTCTTGTATGAGACAGTCGTGCTAATTATTCCTGTCAACTTATTTACTTCGTGGCTTACGTGTTCTTCACAACCGGAACAACTCATCCCGCTAATTGTAAATTCCGCTGTCTGAATGTTTTCTTGTTTTGTTATGATTGTTCGGCTCTCTGTCTTCGAGATAAAGATATGTGCATAGGTCGGAAACGCAAGCATAAGTGCCGCAAAAACTGTTACGATACCTAAAAATGTTTTTGTCTGAACAAATGGTGTTTTTTCTTTCATGTCGCAGTTGCAGTCCATTGGTTGTTGCGGTTTGAGTTTTTCATACCATGCAACGCCAAGCACCAAAACAGTCAAGCCAATTAAATACGGTCTTAATGGGTCAAGCCACGAAAAAGTCGAAGCAAGTCCACTTGTCCCCGCCAACAAAGCCAAAATAGGTGTAATACAGCAAAGTGAAGCCGAAATTGCTGTCAAAAGTCCAAGTCCTGCAAGTTTATTTTTTGATTTCATTGTCTATCGTCTGGTCGTTTATTGGTGTCTTTTGAGTTACCGCATAACGTTTTGCGGCTTGGCGCAGGCGGGGCTTTTTAGCACTATACTTTGTCCGAAGAACTGCACTTGAACCTACCACAAAACTGTCATACGAAGCACTAAACCCGCCATTACGCCAAACCGTTGTTATGCCTTCGTTGTATTTTTTGTCCGTTTTCATAGTGCTGTCCATATAAGTTGAAGTCCTGAAATGATGAGCAAAATTTCAACGAGTAAAATAAATTTCTCTCGGCTCAATTTTTCAATTATTTTCTTTCCGGTCCAGCTACCCAAAATCATTGCTACGCCAATAAAAAGTCCATAGTATAGTTCGGTCTGTCCGATTAGTGAATATTTGTTGTAAACGATTGTCTTGGTCAGGTGCATTGTCAATGCAGTAAATGCTTCACTTGCTATGTATGCGGTCGCTGTCAAGTTAAGCCCGAGGAAAAAAGCAGCACCAAGTGGTCCAGCACTTCCAGCAAGTCCTGATAGAAAACCTGTCAGTCCGCCACCAAGCAACATTCCTTTGTCGCCAAGTTCTATTTTTTTAATTTTTGTCCTGCGATAAACAACCAACAGAATTAGAAAAATTCCAATGCCAATTTTGATTTTGTTGCTGTCAATGTCGGTGAATAAGTAACTTCCTAAAATTGTCAATGGAATTGCGGTCAGCAGAAAGAAAACAATTGGTTTCCATTTGAGTTCGTGTCTGCCGAACCAAACCCTTGAAGCGTTACCGAAAATTTGTCCGATTGTCAAAATGGGGACGGCTGCTTTTATTCCAACCATTCCTGTCAAAGCGGGAAGCAAAACTAATGCACCACCAAAACCTGCTGCTCCCGAAATTGTCGCTGCAAGAAATGAAATTGCAAATAATATGATTAGTTCTGTCGTCAAGTTTTCTTTGTCATTTTTTACAGTTGTTTGTCGGTCTGCACGGTCGTCCTACAATGAGGCATAACGGAAAAGCATTGGCGAAGGTGGGGAATAGAAAGCACCTAATTTCACCATAGTCAAATGTACCTAAAAAGTACTAAACCAACAATTTAGCACCTCAGCCCCGCTTTTGCTAATGCCCTGTTGGGTGATGTTCTACTTTTCTACTTCAATACTAAAGTTAAAATTACCAAACGGTTTTGCGCCATACTTAAAATGTTTCCATTTTTGTTCGTAACCTACTTTGTACCAGCTATTTGCCTTTTGATGTTGAGAAGAAAAAACGGGTGCAAATTGAAATAATACCGTTTTATTTTCTTCTGAATATGGAATAAATTTCTTTCCTTCATTATAGCCTATAAACTCAGCACTTATATATGCTCCTTGTTTGGGCAAATATATCTGTTCATCTTCAATGTTAAAAACCACAACTTTATCACTTTCTGATAATGTTTTAATAATATTTTTTTTTATTAAATTACTTAAGTTATAATTTGTTACTGCTAAATCATTATAAATATTTAGACGTACTAAAACATCCTTATTAGAAATACGTCTCCCTTTTTCGCTATCATCAAACCTAATTTTCGAGAAACTAAACTTAACTTTACGAATGATAACATCTTCATTATAAGGATTTTCAATGAAAAGAGCAACCTCTTTTACAGCTGTAAAAACACCATCTCTTTTATTACTTACATTACCAAGCCAGCTAACTGTAGTTCTATTTTTTTTTGAAGTAACGGTAATTTCTTTTAAAATTTCAACAGACACATTAAGCCCAATTGTATCTTTTAATTGATCCCCAAGCAGTTGCATTTGCTGATAGCCTACACAAGAAACAATTACTGTGTCAGAATCTTTACACATCAATTCAAAATATCCAAACTCATTTCCACAAGTTCCAAAAGAAGTTCCTTTTACAGTAAAATTTGCAAAAGAAATCACTTGTTTTGTATTTTCATCAACCACAACCCCTTTTTTCACTGTTGTTTGGGCTATAAGAGATGAATGAGCAAAAGCAAAATAAACCAAAAAATTTAAAACTTGGAGTTTAAAAAAAGCTCCAAGTTTTATAATTTGTTTTAGCAACAAGGGCGACATCTTACTTCTGAATCAACTTTTATCCACAAAACGTAATAGTTGAAACGTTCACATATAGTGCCGTCTTCATAAGCAGCAACAATGACTGGTTCTTTTTCCCAGCCCCAGAATTTTGCATATGCTTTTGTTGGGGTAGCTATTGTTACAAGGCAAATAATAATTGCCATTAACAATACTTTGTTCTTTTTTTTCATTTTTTTGATTTTGTTAAGGTTTCACCTACTCTATTTTGGTTTTTCGGTTTCCACCAATATTTATTGATTTATAGTTATAAATATCACCCAACTATCTAATATACGCAATCAGCGCATATCCTTACGGCAATAATAAGCATTGATATGCTTTTAAACAAATTAGGTTTAAAAACACTTTAACTATTTGATGAACAGATAGTTGAAGCGGCTGACAATACAAAATGCGCATTGCGGCAATACAGCCTGCGCAATAGCAATATGAATTGCGCCAATCCAACCGACAATACAAAATGCGAAACAAAAATTCCCCCTTACATCTCCAACATTTGCAGGCGAATCAGATTGCTGTAGGTGCCGGCGTCGTCGTTGAGCAGTTCTTCGTGGGTGCCTTGTTCTGTGATTTGACCTTTGTCAATCACATAAATTCTATCCACTTTTTTAATCGTTGCCAGTCGGTGGGCGATGATGAGGGTGGTGCGGTCTTTCATCAGGGTTTCCAGCGCTTCCTGTACTAAGTGTTCCGATTCGGCATCTAATGAGCTTGTCGCTTCGTCCAGAACTAAAATGGCAGGATCTTTCAAGATAGCGCGGGCGATGGCGATGCGTTGCCGCTGTCCGCCGGAAAGTTTCACGCCGCGCTCACCGACAACCGTATTGAGTCCTTCGGGGAAACCCTGAATGAAGTTCCAAGCATTGGCTTTGCGGGCAGCTTCTATAATTTCCGCATCCGATGCGTTGGGTTTGCCGTAGGCGATATTTTCGCGGATGGTGCCGCCAAAGAGAATTACCTCCTGCGGCACAATGCCGATATTTGCGCGATAGGCAAGCAAATCGTAATTGCTAATCGGCTGATTATCAACTGTAATTTGCCCACTTTGCGGTTCGTAAAAACGCAACAGCAACTGCACAATGGTAGATTTACCCGCGCCGCTGTGCCCTACCAGCGCTACTTTTTCACCTGCGCTGACGTGAAAAGACAAATCGTTCAGCACGGTTACATCTTCGCGGGTCGGGTAGCGGAAAACGACGTTTTGGTAGGCAATATCTCCTTTCAGGCGGAGCATAGCGGCAATCTCTTTTTTTGTTGTTAGCATAGATTGTTCGCCTTGCATATCGAGAATTTCGCGGACGCGCTCCGAAGCGCCCACAGCGCGTTGCAACTGCCCGTAGATGTCGCCCAGCCCGCCAATGCTGCCGCCAATGAACATGGTGTAAATGACAAAAGAGGTCAGGTCGCCGATGGTGATTTCGCCTGTGGCAACCAGTCCTGCGCCGTACCAAAGCACCGCCACAATGCCGCCAAAGAGCGCCAGAATGATAAACGACACAAAAGCGCCACGGTAACGCGCCGCATGGAGCGCCGTTGCAATCACTTTTTGCAGCGAGCTATGGTAGCGGTTCACTTCGTATGCCTCGTTGGTGTACGCCTTTACCATGCTGATGGATTGCAGCGTTTCTTCTACTATTACGTTTGCTTTTGCCAGTTCGTCTTGCGTTTGCTTAGACATTTTGCGGATGCGCTTGCCAAAGAGCAAACCCGAAATCACCAGCACGGGAATCACTCCCAACATAAAGAGCGTCAGTTTGGGCGTATGCCAGAAGAGCACCCCCAAGCCGATAATCAGCACGCAGAACTGACGGAAAAACTCAGCCAACGTGATGGAAAATGTATCTTGCAAAAGAGCAATATCTGCCGTGATGCGGCTCATCAGTTCGCCTGTCCTTTGGCTGTCAAAAAAGCGCATGGGCAGGGTCATCAGTTTT
The DNA here is from genome assembly GCF_053489755.1 of Rhodoflexus sp. Taxonomy (NCBI): domain Bacteria; kingdom Pseudomonadati; phylum Bacteroidota; class Cytophagia; order Cytophagales; family Thermoflexibacteraceae; genus Rhodoflexus; species Rhodoflexus sp. The sequence continues at coordinate 24,639 of NZ_JBRCHD010000047.1, read as the reverse complement.
TCATACAGGCTTCGGCGAATATCTGCCATGCTGCGCTCGCTTACGCGGCTAAAAAAATAGACGCGCAAAAATGAAAAAACAGCCTGTACGATGAGTACACCCATCAACGCTAAGGCAATTACATCAATACTTTGCAACATTATAGGCGCATTACCTGTAGCAGCATCTACTAATTTGCCCGTCAGGAAAGGGAAAGCCAGCACCACTGTACTGGAAAAAAACAGGAAAAACATCCCTGCAAAAAAATTCCCGCGATAGGGATACATGAAGCGGTAAATGCCCACCAGATGTTTGAGCGTATTTTTATTAATTTTACCTTTTTCGCGTTCAGGGAGTTCTTTGCGTGCCATTATGAATAAAGTACCGTTTTAGAGCTACAAAGTAAAACTAAAATGAAGCGAATCCTTCCCGATTATTTGTATAAATCCGCGCAAAATGACAATATTGCCTTGCCGAGTAAATGTAACATACGCTTTAGCGTGTGCGGTTCATTGCTGCACGCTGCCCTTGCTTGTGTCTTCACAAGCAACAGGAGGTTGTTCGTGTGGACACGAACAACGGCGATTGTAAACGTAACATACGCTTTAGCGTGTGCGGTTCATTGCTGCACGTCGCCGTTGCTTGTATCCTCACAAGCAACAGGAAGTTGTTCGTGCGGACACGAACAACGGCGATTGGGTACGATACGATAAATGTTGATTTGCTTAAATACTTACGATAAACCTCAGAATTTTCCAGAGTTATGCAAACAGGCGCACCTGAATTTGTTTTAGGGATAGATATTGGCGGTACGTTTACCAAATACGGATTTGTGAACCATCAGGGCGACTGCGTGGGTGAAAACAGCATTCCAACACATGCCGATGAGCCTTTCAGCCACTTTTTGGCGCGATTGGTGCAAGCCGTAGAAGAAAGCCGTCGAGAGTTGGGCTATGAGATTACGCTTCGCGGCATCGGCATGGGCGCTCCCAATGCCAACTATTATACCGGGCGCATTGAAAAACCTGCCAATCTAAGCTGGGGCGATGTGGACGTGGTCGGACAGCTCGGCAAATACTACAAAGGCATTCCGATTGTGATTACCAACGATGCCAACGCGGCAGCCATCGGCGAGATGAAGTTTGGTGCAGCGAAAAACATGCGCGATTTCGTCATGATTACGCTCGGTACAGGGCTGGGCAGCGGTCTGGTTGCCAACGGACAACTCATTTACGGACACGACGGCTTTGCAGGCGAACTGGGGCACATCATTGTAGAGCCCAACGGCAGAATGCACATCAATGGCAGGCGCGGCGCACTGGAAACATACGTTTCGGCAACGGGCATCAAGCGCACCGTGTTCCACCTACTGGCAGAATATCCCGACGAAAGCGAACTGCGCCATTTGAGTTTTCACGAAATGACGGGCGAACATATCACGGCAGCCGCACGGCGCGGCGACAAAATCGCGCTGGAAGCCTATGAATACACAGGGCGCGTGCTGGGCATCAAACTTGCCGATACAGTAGCCTATACCAGCCCCGAAGCGATTATTTTCTTCGGCGGCCCTACCAAAGCGGGCGACCTGCTGCTCAATCCCATTAGAAAGCACATGGAAGCTAACCTCTTTCCAATTTATCGCAACAAGGTCAAACTGATCATTTCCGAACTGGAAGGACGCAATGCGGCAGTGCTCGGGGCAAGTGCACTGGCGTGGAAAGAAATTGACCGAATGTGATATTATTTTCTACTTTCTGCTGATGAGCCTGTCAATATGATGTGCTCGGGCAGATCGAGCAACTGCGGGACAGTAACAAATTCATAGCCCTTTTCGCGCAGCCCCTTAATGATGGCGGGCAGCGCAAATACCGTACGCTTTTTGCGTCCACCGGCGCTGTGCAGCAGGATGATTGCGCCCGGATGTGCGTATTTCAGTACTCGTTCAGCAATAGCTTTGGAAGTATTTTCTTTGGTATTTTCCCAGTCCTGACTATCCACCGACCAGTTGGCGATGCGAATATTGCGGGCGGCGCACCATTCAATCTGCTCGTCGCTGACAGCGCCGAAAGGGGCACGTAACCACAGCGGCTGCCTGCCCGTGGCGCGGCTGATGGTTGCCTGACAATTCAGAATCTCCGCCTGCCATTCGTGCGTGGGCAGTTCGCGCAGGTTGCGGTGGCTTTGCCCGTGCATCCCAATACTGTGTCCGGCGGCGGCAATGCGCTGCAATACCTTTTCCCATTTGCCGATGCTGTCGCCTGTAACGTAAAAAGTTGCCTTGATTTTTTCTTTGGCGAGAATTTGCAGGATTTGTTGTGTGTATAGACTGTCGGGGCCATCGTCAAAAGTGATAGCCAGTGTTTTCTTTTCAGTGATTTTTTCAAGAAAATAACTATCAGGATAGTGTATTGCCTGCCGCTGTACCTCGCGGGCAAAGGCTTTCATTTTGTCCGAGGCAAACTGATTGCGCAGCGATGGGCGCGGTGTAGCGGCATTAAAAGCACACAAGAGTAGGGTTAAGGGCACAACAGACAGGGTTTTCATCAAGTTTTTACCCTTGATACCGCTGAGAAGGGAAAGGTTTCTTGTACAATAGGAATTTACATATCTATTAAATTAGTCGATTGTGTAGGTACGCTCTTTTTCGATTAGCCGCCAAATGATATTTCTGTGTACATACATTATTATTTGCTATGGCATTGGATATCAGAAGCACCTGAGGTATATGAATCGCTGAGCGCAAACTGCGAGCAATAAAATTTTGTTATGGATGTACAGATGAAGTGAAATTGTTATGCTGCAATTATTACTGCGTTTATGGATCGGGGGATTGCTGTTGATTGCTGCAACGGGCTGTCGTACAACGGCAGTGCCTTTGGATGAGCAGTCACTGTTTTTGCGCAACGTTTACCTGATGAATCCTAAGGCGAAGTCTGTTACGATTCCCTTTCGCTTGGCAAATAACCTGATGATTATTCCTGTTTCGATCAATAGATCCGATAGCCTTCGTTTCATTGTTGATACAGGTGTCAAAACGCCAATCATCACAGCGCTTAATGTAGGCGACTCAATGCAGTTTGTCAATGCCCGAAAAATCAAAATACGCGGTCTGGGGGCAGGCGAAGATCTGGAGGCTTTGCTTTCCTATGGCAATCTTTTCAGTTTTACACCGCAATTGACAGGTTACAACCACGACGTGCTGATTCTTTTACAAGATGTTTTCATGTTGTCTAAAAAATTAGGCATGTATGTCAACGGGATCATTGGCTATGATTTTTTCAAAGATTTCATCGTAGAAATTGACTACGAAACGCGTAAATTAACACTGTACGATCCAAATCGTTATCGCAAAAAACTGCGCGGTTATTCGATGCCGATTGACATTGAAGAAGGCAAGCCCTATATCGAGTGCTATGTGCATCAAACCGACGGTAAGCGCGTAAAGGTGCGCTTGCTGATTGACACAGGGGCAAGCAGCGCTGTTTCGCTGGATGTTTTTTCCAATCCCGAACTCAGCTATCCGCGCCATTATATAGAAGCCTACCTTGGGCAGGGGCTTAGTGGCGATATCCACGGCAAACTGGGGCGCATCGAGGCGCTGGAGATAGGCAAATACAGACTTTCCGACGTAACAGCAGCCTATCCCGATTCGACATCGCTGGGGATGTTTGCAGGCAGCAAACAGCGCAACGGACAGTTGGGGGCAGAGGTGCTCAAGCGCTTCCGCGTTTTTATGGATTACAGCGGCGGCAGAATTTATCTGAAGCCCAATTCTTTCTTCAAGGAGCCTTTCAACTACAATCTGAGTGGGATGGAAGTGATTACACCGATTCCCGGCTTGCCTTTGTTTACGATTGCGGAAGTCAGCCCCGACTCACCTGCGGCTGAGGCTGGTTTGCAGCCCGGCGATGAGATCTTGAACATTAACAAGCGCAGTGCATTCTCGTTGCGACTTACCGAAATTATGGCCTTGTTTCAAAGTAAACCGGGGCGTAAGATCAGTATTAGCGTGCGACGCGGCGACCAGACAATTACTACACAACTTGTATTGCGCAAACCGATTTAATACTTGCTATAGCGCTTTTCACCTGCTTTAACGGCGAGTGGCAAACGATTTTGCGGCGGAGGTAGTGGACATGTGGCAAACTCGGTAAAGGCGCAGGGTGGGTTGATGGCTTTGTTGAAATCCAAAATGGTGTAGCCCGTGCTGTCGGGTTTATCCGCATACAAGAAACGACCGGCTGCATAAGTATGCTGCTTGTTGGTTTCGTCGGCAAATGGGATGAAGAGTTTTTCGCCGCTTTCTACGGCATCCAGACGATAGCTTGTGCCTTGCCAATCGAATACGAGTGTACCCGGGGATGGTTGCTGACTAACCTGACCCAGTATGTCGGTAATGGAGATCAGTTTATCTGCCGTAGCAGGCTCCAAACGCGCGCGTATGCGCCATCTGCGATCAATATCATACATTGGGATGCCCGTGAATCGTTTCAATGCAAGGTGTTCAAGGTCGCGCAGGCGAACGCCGTATCTATTGCCTCGTCGGATAATGAACCAGCGCAGCGATTTATGTGCCAGTACAACGGGCTGTTGTTGATCAACAAAAATCAATGTATCCTTTACAGGGATGCTGTCTGCCGTAACTTCGGCTCTGGGTGCTGCTACAAAGCGCACACTACCATTGGAAAGGATCAGCGTACCAAGTTTTGCAGTTGCTTTGTCCGCAGGAAATACAATATCGTTGCGGCTGTCGCTGCCAAAACTATTTTCACCTTCGCGCAGCCAGAAAAGCCCTACCAGATTGAGCCAGCCGTCGTCTTTCATCAGGGCTGCTTTGCGTTCTTCGTGCCACTGTCGTATTTCTTCTGCGTAGTCCTGTGTCGTGCTTTCATTGGCTTGTTTGTCGGCAGTGCAGCCAACCGCACAGCAAAGCGCTGCACACCAGACAATAACGACTGAAGTTTTCATGGGAAAAATAAAAATATCTCTGTGTTCCACAAACGCAGCAAATCGCATCTAAATTGTACAGGAAGGCACTTTTACTTTGCCAGCAGCACCTTCCATGCAGCATCAATCAGGTTTGCGTCCAGTAGAGTAGCTGCCAGATGGTGTCCGCTCAGGTGTGCCAAATTCTCAGGAATTTGCACAGCGGCAAGGCTTTCGGCATCGGGCAGTTGTTCGGTATTGCCCAATTTGCCTAAGTGATTGCCTGTCAGCACAGGGCTGAGACGGATGGCTTCGGGCAGGCTATCTACGCCGATACCTTTGCGGGCTACCGGCTTGGCTACTTCAAAAAGCGCATCGCCATTGGCACGGCAGTACCAGTCGCCACCCATGCGCGATACCAGATCCAGTTTGAAAGGGTTTAGCTGCCCTTTTTCATCGAAGATATCCTCGCGGAAATGTGCCAGTACAATCTCACAAACGATCAGGTTTCCCGCACCTCCTTCGGTACCCAGCGGAATGATGCGGCGTACTTTGCACTCGTACTGCACAGGCGACTCCAGCACGCGCGGCGGGCGTACCACCTCCGATGGCTGCTCGGTCAGCCCTGCTTTGATAAACTCATTTACGCCGCGTTCGTATTCGGTACTGGCGAGGGACATCTGTTCTACAATATCATGGCTGACGATATTGATAACTACTTCGGGAATTTCATAGACATTTTCTAAGGTATGTTTGGTCGTATTGTCGCGCACGCGGCGTGCAGGGGAAAAAATAAGGATTGGAGGGTTGGAACTGAAGCAATTAAAAAAACTATAGGGGCTGAGGTTGACCTGTCCGCTGCGGCTGATAGTGCTTGCAAAGGCAATGGGGCGAGGGCCAATGCTGCCCAGCATCAAGGCATGGAGCTGTGTGGTAGGAATGTCAGCAGGGCGAATAGTTTTCATGTATCAAAAGGCTGTTTGAAGGGTGAAAGACAGGCAAATTTAACCGAAGGTATCCGATATTCTGCTTACTTTTGTTCAGCCAATAACTCGAAAAGACACGTGAAAACCAATTATCTGCTTTTTACGGCAATCGCCTTAATACTGCTGTTTGTCATTTTCTATTCTTTCAGCGACTTACAGATGAACGACCGCTACGTAGCAGGTATTCAGGAAGAGCGCGAAGAGAAGGACAAATTCTTCAGAGAGGACGATGAGTCGCCGATCGAGCCTGCCCTACGCAAGAAGTTCAAGGGGCTGAGTTATTTTCCGGTTGATGCTTCCTACCGCCTGACTGCCGACCTGACGCTGATACCTGCAACCGATACCGCATCTTTGCTGCTCAAAACTACTACGGGCGAAGATCGCCTGATGCGTCGCTATGGAATTGCGCGCTTTCGTCTCAATGGCAGCGAGCACCGATTAACACTTTTTATCAGCAGCGAGTCCCCGCAGATTCTGTTTGTTCCTTTCAATGACCCGACCAACGGCGAGGAGACCTATGAAACGGGACGTTACATGGATATACCCCTGCCTAAGGGCAGACGCGACCAGATTGTAATAGATTTTAATACGGCATATAACCCGTATTGTGCCTACACAGACAACTACAGTTGTCCAATTCCACCACCCGAAAATCGGCTACAAATTCCGATCAGGGCAGGCGAAACCAATTACAAGGGGAAATAGGCGTTATTTTTGTTCGCTACGGTCTGAACATCCCAATATTACCTAACATGAGACATCTATACTTTTGGCTTACATTTTTACTGCCCGCGATGGCATTTGCACAGGAATCCAGAATGCTGGAAGATGGTGAAACGATGGATTACAATGGCTTGCGCGTGGGCTATCGGATCACTAATATTTCTACCCGCGAAGTAGGCGGCGAGGTACACAACCGCTACACCATTACTGCTTTTGTAACCAATTTCAGCCCTTGCGAAATAGGTATACGCCTGACGGGCAACGAACGCCCCGGCTTTATCAACGATCAGATGTTGCGGCTGGCAAGTTTCGACTGCATCAATGCGACCGGCGCCCGTTTGACTACGCGCAGCATAGATATTACGCTTCGCAATGATCCGGTTTTCTTTGTGCATCGCTACCAAGTGCGCCTGCCTGATGGAAAGGTAGATAATAAGACAGACAACGTGATTGTAGGCTACATGCTAGAGCGCAACCGCACCCGTGAAAATAACTTTATCGTGATTGTGCCGCGCGGCGAGAAGCCCCAAATTCGCGTAACGATATTTCCATTTTTCAACTGATATTTCACTTACTTAACCCTGCATGAAAAGGGGGCTGCCTGCGTTTGCGGACAGCCCCTTGTTTTGATTCGTTATCGAAGGACGAACATCTTCGGATATTCAAGGATCAGGTAGTTGAGCGTTGCCTTGATCGCATCGTTGAGGTCTGTGCCTTTGGGTTTGATGAAACTTTCAAACTGCTGCTGTGGGATAAGCGTCTTAGCGCTGCTGCTAAATCGGGACAGGTTGCCCGCTGTCTCAAATTGCAAGCTGTTACTTTCTGCACTGCCTATGCTGCGCAATTTGTCGGTTTTTGAGGTTTGCCACATATAGCCTTTATTTTCTGCGGCGGGTATTTCTATGGTGCGCGTGCCTGTGCTGTCTTCTTGTACGACCACCTCGCTGTTGAGTACTAGGTTGGACGCGTTGTTCACAACGGCAAACATTTGCATTTTGTACTTGCTCGAGTTGCGGCTGCGCATGACTTTGTAGAAATAATACGTATCGCCGCGCTGCACGCCGCCTGTGAACCAGTAGCGGCTGTCGTTAATCAGTTGAAAATAGCGCTTTTTGCCTTCGGGATTGATCCAGTTTTCAGTTTCTACTAAGCGTTTCATCGCCTCTATATCTTCCATATACGGGTGTTCGCCGAAAATATCTATCAGAATTTTCTCGCGTAACTGGCTGAGCAGTACGGTCTTCTTACCGGTGGCAAAATCTTTGCGAGCCAAAAGCTGGTAGTAATAGTTGCGCCCTTCGTTGAGCGAAGCAAACTTGTGTTCGCTGATATATTTGCGCACTTCGATAGTATTTTGATCGTCTGCCACAGGCCCCGGCAAACCACCCATGCCCGAAGCAGCAAGGTTGATTTGTCCAAGCTCTATCATGCCGACGAGTTCTTCCTGTCCGACCTTGTCGAAGGCTTCGCGACGGGCTTTCATATATTGGCCATTTGCAGGATCAATTTCTGAAAGCGTTACATAGTCTGCCAATGCGCTGGCATAGTTGCCTGCCTGCATGTGCATAACTGCCCGCTGATTGAGCAGTTTCTCCTTGTCGTTTTTTATTTCTTTGATCGAATTATTTTCCAGCAGGATAGCTGCATCCAGATCTTCGAGGGCTGCTTTCATATTGCCCAGCGCCCGGTAAGCCTCCGATCTGCCGATGTACAGGTTCGGATCGTTAGGCGTAATTTCGATGGCTTTGGTGTAGTCTGCAATAGCGCTGTTGTAGTCGTTGATGGCTGCGAATGCCTGAGCACGCAACTTGTAAGCAGCCAAGTGGTCAGCATGGCGACTGATGACTTTACCTAACAAGGTAATGCTCTGCGTATAGTTTGCATTGTTGAAGGCATTTTCTGCGTTGATAAAGTCTTTTTCGATGCGTTTTTGTGCTTGTGTAAAGTTAGCAATACTGCCAAACAATAGTACTATCAGGGATAAAAAAAGGCGTTGGCTATTTTTTTTCATGGGTTAGGTAGGTTTTGTGTACATGAGTAGTAAAGCAATTCAGATGCCTTTAAGCATGGTTTTTGCGAAAATTACAGTAAATTCAGGAATGATAAAAACAAAATGAGGCGTGGCATCAAATACCTGTACCGAAAAATTCTGTCTCGTTATTGGGGATGGTGGATCGCATCAGGTATGCTTTTGATGGCATTCCTGCTTGCCGGGCGTTATTTACCGCTGCCGGGAACAACCTTTTTAACCCAAACTGTCAATAGCCGGCTTGCAAACGAACTTGCACAAGCCCGTTTGCAAGTAGATGAATTGCGGCAGTTGTTTGAACAGGCACAGCAAAGCGGGCGCACACTGGGTTTTCAGGAACTGAATTTTAACGGTAAATATCCTGTACAGGTATTTCGCAACAATCAGTTGCTGCTTTGGACAAGCAATAAGTTCTGGCTCAACAGGGAAGACCTGAATGGCAAGTTCGATGTACAGACTACGGCACATGCGGGCGGTACTTTTATTATCTACAAACAATCGGTGCGGCAGAGCAACGGCGAGCGCGTGCATTTCGCGGCGCTTATCCCGCTGGAACTCCGCTACAAGACTAATGCGCCCGTACTTAAGCCGGGCCTCAATCCGGATATTTTTCCCGACGATAAAATAAGTATTTCGCGCAATCCGGAAGAAGGTATTCCGATTAAAAGCGAAGACGGACGCTACTTGTTCTCCCTTGTGCTGCCCAACGACTACCACTTCAGCGGTGGACTTTCTGAGGAAAACCTGATTTTATCGCTGATTATTGGCGGGCTGCTGGTGGCCGGCTGGCAAGTGCGTATCCGAATCAAAACCTATATTGCTGCCGGCAGCTATTCAGAGGGGCTCATCCTGCTGACTACCTTTCTGATTGGTACACGGCTGGTGCTGCTCATTGCCAACGAGCCTGCGGCGTTTAACCGATTGATCTTGTTTAGCTCTTCGAGTTTTGCTTCTTCGGTTATTTCCCGTTCCCTTGGAGATCTGTTTATCAATATCCTGTTTGTATTTTTGATCAGTAGCTACTGCTACCTCTACTATGCGCGGCTACTCGACCGGAGGGTACTCCAATGGCTGCGGATGCACTCCCCTTGGGTGGGGGGGATTCTGTTGGCAATCTTTGCGCATGCGTTTTTCTTTTTTCACTTTTCGCTGCTGCGCAATCTGTATTTTAATTCACAGATTCGCTTAGGCATCACCTCTGAACTTGGTTTTGATGTATTGAAGGTGACCAGCCTGATGACTTTTTTGCTGAGTACTTTTATTTTCTTCTTCATCAGCCACATAGTCTTGCGGTTGATGCGCTCGCTGCTGGACAAGGACTTACGTAGTTTGGTTATTGCAACTGCTGTTAGTGGTGTCTTTTCGGTTCTGCTCTTGCGGTTGGTGCAGGCAGAGATAGAGTGGTACATCATGCCGCTCTGTACTGCCTATATGCTGATCGTTAATATCGCTAATCTGACCCAACAAGTGCGGACTTTCAATTACCTTTCTTATTTGTATCTGTGTTTGAGTGCTACTGTTACCGCCACTATGGGTGCGCTTGCCATCTATCAGTTTGAGCAGCAAATGACCAATGAGAATAAGTATAAAGTAGCACTTCGCTTAACGGAAGGCAACGACAAACTCGGCGAGTTCCTGCTCCAACAGACCCTGACTAAAGTAGGGTCAGACCAGACGATTATTAACCGAATGCTGACTTCTTATTCAAGTAAGGACATCATTATCCAGAAGATCAAAAAACAGCACATAGACAAGCACTTTGATAACTACGAAACCAATGTACTGCTGTTTGACAGCAACGGCGAGCCATATAATTTCAACACTACCTACGACTCGCTAATGTGCAGCTTAGACAAGGAAAGATATAAAACCGAATATCCCAACATACTGTACATCAATAAGTTAAACGGTGAAGTTCCGGTTTATGTATGCTTTACAGACCTGATGCGCAACGGTATGCGGATTGGGCGGATAGTAATTGAACTGCGGCAAAAGCGTGCAACACCTTTTGGGGCTTACCCCAGCTTCCAGCGGACAGCCGAACTGCTGCCCGAAGCGATTGAGCAGGGAATGAGCTATGCCATCATTAGGCAAGGGGAACTTTCGCACAGCAGCAATAATTTCAATTACACCCCTGCTCTGCTGCGCCACTTAGATGTGACATCCGTACCGACAGGAACTTCGCTGACAAAAGTAGCCGGCAACTATCGCCATCTCATATTTTCTCCCCGAGAGGACGTACAAGTCGTTGTTTCCTCGCCGATCTATCCGGCGCAAAATATCATTGCTAATTTTTCATTCTTGTTTCTGGTACTCTTGGGCGGCAAATTACTAATTTTGATCATTTACGGATTGCGACGTGGTATGTGGCAGTTGCTGCGTTCGCAAATGAGCCTGACTACCCGTATTCAGATCTACCTGAACCTTGCCTTTTTTGCTCCGCTAATTGTAGTCAGTGTAATTATCACCAGTTTGCTCAACAATCAGAACCGTCGGGAGATTCAGGACGCATACTTGGAAAAAGCCGCTACAATCAGCAACAATGTCAGCATTGCAACTGACATGGAGTTATTCAACAAAGGTGCGATCGGCAAAGACCGATTAGAAGAGACAGTAGGTAAAATTGCACAGATAGCCAATATCTACATGAATCTCTACAGCCGTAACGGACGATTGTTGGCTTCCAACGAGTCCTCCAGCTACCAAAGCGGACTAATGACAGACTTAATCAATCCGCAGGCTTTGGCAGAGCTAAACATGAATCCGCAAGGGCGAACTATTCTGAGCGAAAAGATTGGCAGTTTGCAGTACAGTTCGGTGTATGTTGCAGTGCGATCAGCTGCTTCGGGCGACATCGCAGGCATCATCGGGATACCGTTTTTCGAGTCGCAACGCAACGCCGAAAAGCGAATCATCAGTGTTTTGAGCAGCATTATGAATGTATTCACCTTCATATTTCTGGGAATGGCGGTAGTTTCTTACTTGGCTTCGCGGGTGCTGACCGAGCCGCTGCGAATGATTACACGCACGATTGGCCGTACCAGCCTAAGCAAACCCAACGAGCCGCTGAATTACCCTTCAGCAGATGAAATAGGTTTGCTTGTAGATGCTTACAACCGCATGCTGAAACAATTAGAGGAAAGCAAAGAGGCCCTTTCGCGAAGTGAGAAAGAGTCCGCATGGCGCGAAATGGCGCGGCAAGTAGCACACGAGATCAAAAACCCGCTGACCCCGATGAAACTAACAATGCAACATTTGCAGCGTACACTTGCTCCCGAAAATCCACGAGTAGGTCGCTCGCTGGAAACACTCTTGAATCAGGTGGATACCCTGAGCGACATTGCCACTTCGTTTGCTTCTTTTGCCAATATGCCTATTCCCAAAAATGAGGAGTTCGAGATTGGGGAGCTGCTCCGGCAGACTTGTCTGCTACATCACAACGAAGGCAACGCGACCGTAGAATTAAAATTACTCCCAGGCAAGTTCTTTGTCAATGGTGATCGCCAGTTGATGGGGCAGATTATTACTAACTTGATCATCAATGGCATACAGGCTGTTCCGCATGGGCAGCAGCCCCTGATCCGCGTAGCGCTGGAGTGCAAGGGAAACGACCGGCTGCTGATTTCGGTAGCCGATAACGGCGTAGGAATTCCCGAGAATATTGCAGGCAAAGTTTTTTTACCTAATTTTAGCACCAAGTTTTCAGGTTCAGGCATTGGATTGGCTTTGGCAAAGCGTGGGGTCGAACATGCAGGGGGGCGCATCTGGTTCGATACCTACCCGCTGGCAGGAACTACGTTTTTTATAGAATTGCCGTTGCTGCGCATGATAGCAGACAATGAGTTGCCGACGGTCGGAGTACCCGAAGCGCTTACTAAACAGACGATTTGATGAATCATCCCTTTTTCGCGTTTTCACGCAAGCAGCACTTGACGTGGCTGGGTATATTTACAGCAATTGCACTTGCCTTAACAGTTGCGTTTTTTTGGATCAATATGCGATTGATCAATGAGGCAGCTCCCGCAGGCATCCTTTCTTTTGAGTTTGCAGGTACACTTACAGGGGCGCGTATGATGATGCACTCTTGGGACTACAGCGCCAAAATATGGGCGGCTTTTGGGCTGGGGCTGGATTTTATTTACCTGATTGCTTATTCTACATGCCTTTCACTCATATGTGTTTACATAGCCCGATCGTGGGTGCTGTTTAATAGTTTCAGCAAGGCAGGCCTACTGGTTGCGTGGTTGCAGTGGGGGGCTGCCCTGTTTGACGGGGTAGAGAATGTTGCACTGATTGCGCTACTGTCCGACAGCAACCGCGAGTGGCTCGTTTCACTTGCCTACTGGATGGCTACAGGAAAGTTTACCTTGATCGGTATTGCATTTTTATATGTGCTGGCAGGCTTTTTTGGGCTATGGTGGCAGATTCGCACCAACAAATAGCTACAACTGACAGGCAGAAATCCTAAATTTCCACACCAAAGCGCTTCTAACTATGCAGCAATCCAATCTGTTAACCCTATTTCTACCGATTGCCTTGGGTATCATTATGCTCGGGCTGGGGCTTTCGCTCACAATAGAGGATTTCAAACGTGTTGTTAAATATCCGAAAGCAGCTTTTATCGGACTTTTTTGCCAGATGATCTTATTGCCTTTGGTTTGTTGGGTAATTGCAGTGGCTTTTGGGCTTACACCTGCGCTGGCAGTGGGGCTGATGCTGCTGGCAGCTTCGCCGGGCGGGGCTACTGCCAACCTGTACAGCCACCTTTCCAATGGCGATGTGGCACTTAACATTACGCTGACTGCTATCAACAGCCTGTTGAGCCTTTTTACACTGCCGATCGTAGTCAATCTTTCGCTGCTTTATTTTGTCGGTTCCGAGCAGGCTATCCCGATGCAGTTTGCAAAAATTATAGAAGTTTTTGCTATTGTACTCTTGCCTGTGTCTGTCGGGATGATCGTTCGCCGATACGCGCCCGCATTTGCCGATAAAATGGACAGACCTGTTAAAATTGCCTCTGCGATCTTGCTTGTTCTTGTGATTGCAGGTGCTACACTGCGCGAAAGAGAAAACATCAATACATTCATTGGGCAGGTTGGGCTTCCGGTGCTGGTTTTCAATGTACTGAGCATGGCGGTTGGCTATATGGTTCCTCTGATGCTGCGTGTAGAACGCCGCCAAGCAATCGCGATCGGTATGGAAATCGGTATTCACAACGGAACACTTGCTATCTACATTGCACTCAATGTACTACAGGACTCGTCTATGGCTATTCCCCCTGCGCTGTACGGGCTGCTGATGTTTTTCACTGCTGCTGCTTTTGGTTATTGGGTCAAGCAAAAACCTGCTTAGTGTAGTTTGCTACAACCATCAGTAGCCGTACTGTCAGCCTTTGTTTCTGAAAATCAGTAATTCATCGCCCAGCAGGTGCTCTTTTTGTACGAGTCTGCCTTGCGGTCTTGGGGCATTAATGCCGTCGCCGATGGTATAAGGCGAGCGGAAGAGGCGTATTTCATCCCATAGATCCAAAGAAAGCAGCGTTTGCAGCAATTGCGGCCCGCCCTCTACTAATACCGATTGGATTTTTCGTTCGTACAAATCGGTGAACATAGCAGGTAGAAAACCACTCGCGGGCAGTTCTTGCCAAATGATATTGTCTGTTATTTCGCTGCGGTACAGATTATAGCAAATCGTTGGCTGCGAGCCGTCGAAGAGGTGTAGTTCGGGGGACAGTTGCAGGCGGCGATCAATAACGATCCGCTGCGGCTGGCGGCGAATCAGCGGGAAGTCGCGCACATTCAGTCTTGGATTATCGTGCAGGGCTGTGCCTGAGCCTGTTAGCACCGCATCCTCTTCGCTGCGCCACTTGTGTACCAACTGCCGCGAAAACCGATTGCTGATCCAAACAGGTCGGCGGTCGGCAGATGCCATCCGTCCATCGGCGCTTTCTGCCCATTTGAGAATGATATAAGGCCGCTTTTTCTCCATAAAAGTGAAAAAACGGCGATTCATTTCGGCTGATTCGCGTTCCAGTACGCCCGTTTGTACGGCAATACCTGCCTCCTGTAATTTGCGGATGCCTCTGCCGCTTACCAAAGGATTACTGTCCAAATTAGCAACAACAACTTTGGGGATATAGCGGCTGATAATCAAATCGGCACAGGGTGGGGTTTTACCAAAGTGCGAGCAGGGTTCGAGTGTAACGTACAGGGTCGCTTGGCGCAGCAGTTCGGGATTGGCAACCGAGCGTATGGCATGAACTTCGGCATGTGCTTGTCCGAACTGTTGGTGGTAGCCTTCGCCGATGATTCGCCCTTGATGCACCACCACACAGCCAACCAGCGGGTTAGGGCTGACGCTGCCCAGACCTAAGCGTGCTAAATCCAGCGCACGGCGCATAAAAAATTCGCTATCTGCGCCACTTTTACCTTCCATAATGCTGTTTTTCGACTTCAAATAATTATATTGCCGTGTTATTTTTTCTAACACAACTGGTTCATGATTTCTCAAAATGAATTTTTTCGGTTCTCTCTTTCCAAGCAATGTACACTTTTAGGAAAAGAGGGGCAACTCCTCGGCATCCGCCGCGACAATAAACACAGCGTTAAGTTATACGTTTTGTACGATTTTATGGTGGAAGTTCATTTTGAATCCACGGGCTGGATCAGTACAACGGCTTTACCGGACACATCGTTGCTTAGTCTGTACCCGCGCTGCTTTGGCGAGGCTTAGGGGTTGATATTTTACTGCAAATAGCGCCGAGTTTTTACGCAAAAACACGGTTGCTTAACTCTTTATTGAAGCAGCGTCTGAAATCCGTGAAAATATGCATCGTCAGCATTCTAAAAATTTAGGACGACTTCCCTTAACCGGCGTAATATTTCAATTCGTTCCACGTAATGCGCCCCTCGTAGAAAGCCTTACCAATGATTACACCGTATAAGTTCAGCGTTTGGAGCGCTTCCACATCGCTGATACTGCCGATCCCCCCACTTGCAATCAGCTGTAAATCAGGTAATTGGCTTAGCAACTCTGCATAAAGCCCATGTGCAGCGCCTTGCAACATACCATCGCGACCGACATCGGTACAGATGACGTATTTTACACCCTTTGCCATGTAGTCGCTAATGAAATCAGCCAGCGGCAGCTGGGTTGTTTCCTGCCAGCCGCTGATTGCAATTTTGCCATCGCGTGCGTCTGCACCTAGCACGATACGGTCGCTGCCATAGGTTTGCAGCCAGCGCGTAAACATTTCAGGATTTTTCACAGCAATGCTGCCACCCGTTACCTGTGCTGCTCCGGCATCGAATACGCGGCGGATGTCCTCATCGCTCTGTACGCCCCCGCCAAAGTCAATATGCAGCGAGGTGTGGCGAGCAATGCCTTCCAGTACCTGCAAGTTGACCACTGTTTTGGCTTTTGCACCGTCCAGATCTACCAGATGCAGGCGCGAAATGCCTGCATCTTCAAAACGCTGCGCCATTTCTACGGGATTGTCGTGATAGACAGTCATTCGCTGATAATCACCTTGAGTAAGCCGTACGCACTTGCCTCCAATAATATCTATAGCCGGAATCAGGTACATGGCTAATCAATGAGTCTTTTAGTGATCAAGTCGTAGCTGTCTATGCGGCGGTCGCGTAGGAATGGCCAGTGGGTGCGGTAGTAGTCGCTTTGTTCCATATCAATGGGTTGTACGTGTACTTCCTCGCAATTGTGGCTGGCTTGGTAAAGGACTTTTCCATAGGCATTAGCAACGAAAGAGCCACCCCAAAATACCATATCCCCTTCCCGACCGACGCGATTAACCGCTACAACAGGTATGCCATTGGCAACTGCGTGGCTGCGCTGGATGGTCTGCCATGCGCTATACTGGTCGTTGTTGACTTCTTCGCTTTGCGATGCTGCCCAGCCGATAGCAGTAGGGTAGAACAGAATTTCAGCGCCCATTAGTGCGGTAATGCGCGCCGCTTCGGGATACCACTGATCCCAGCAAATCAAAATGCCGAGTTTACCGAATTTGGTATTGAACACCTTGTAGCCTAAATCGCCGGGGGTGAAATAAAACTTTTCATAATAACCCGGATCGTCGGGGATGTGCATTTTGCGGTATTTGCCCAAGTAGCTGCCGTCAGCATCTATTACGGCAGTCGTATTGTGGTACAATCCCTGTGTGCGCTTTTCAAACAGTGAGGCAATAATTACCACGCCGAGTTCTTTGGCAAGCGCTTGCAACTGTTCGGTAGTTGGGCCGGGAATAGTTTCAGCGAGTTTGAAATTCTCGTAATCTTCTACATCGCAAAAATAGAGCGAGGTAAAAAGCTCTTGTAAACAAACAATTTGAGCGCCTTTTTGGGCAGCTTCGCGCGTTTTTTCCAACGCTTTGGCAATATTAGCGGCTTTATCTGCTGTGCAGCTCATCTGCACCAAGCCTACACGAACTTGTTTCACAGTTGCTCAGAATAAGATTTTGCCGCAAATATAGCATTTGCAGGCATTAAATTCGATAAAATGTAATACGCTGTAAATCAAGCACTTGTCATATTAACGCATTGTTAAAGTTGCAAAAGAGCCGTGTTAGCGGCAAATTTGCGTTATGGAGAAACGTTGGGTAATGAAGCCCGTCCCTGAGCAAGAGCAGATTGCATCGCTTGCATCAGCTGTTAATATCAGTGCACCGCTTGCCACTTTATTGCTGCAACGCGGGATTAATAGTTTTGAGCAGGCGCGTGCGTTTTTCCGCCCTTCCTTAGACCAACTGCACGATCCTTTCTTAATGAAAGACATGGACAAGGCAGTCTGGCGGTTGGAAGAAGCCATTCGCAACGAAGAGCGCATCCTGATTTACGGCGATTACGATGTGGACGGAACGACTTCAGTAGCAATGGTTTACACTTTTTTACGGCGCTACTATGGCAATGTGCTGTTCTACACTCCCGACCGCTACACCGAGGGCTACGGTATTTCCATTACAGGCATTGATTGGGCTAAAGAAAAGGGTATCTCATTGATTATCAGCTTAGACTGCGGCATTAAGTCCCACCGTGCGATCAGTTATGCCGCCGAGTTGGGCATAGACTTCATCGTTTGCGATCACCATCTGCCCGGGGATACACTACCACCTGCTTATGCAGTTTTAGACCCTAAACGCACCGACTGTGCATATCCCTACAAGGAGCTTTCGGGCTGTGGGGTTGGTTTTAAGTTCCTCCATGCGTTTTCTGTTACCAATAATCTGCCTTCAGACTGGTTGTTTAGCTTTTTAGACCTGCTGGCAGTAAGTATCGCAGCGGATATTGTCCCGATTACGGGCGAAAATCGCATTTTGGCATACTTTGGACTCAAGCAACTCAACAGCAATCCGCGTCCGGGTTTGAAGGCGCTGATAGATATTTCCGATCTGCGCGGCCAACTTGAGGTAGCCAATATTGTATTTGGCATTGGCCCGCGCATCAATGCAGTAGGGCGTGTAGCACATGCAAGCCATGCGATTCGATTGCTCTCTTCGGATAACTTGCAGGAAGCAGTCGCATTAGCAGCCGTTGCCAATGCTAATAACGAAGAGCGGCGCGAGTTCGATTCCAACATTACCCGCGAGGCAATTGAGATGATCGAACAATATTTTCCAGACAGGAAAAGCACGGTGCTGTTTAAAGAAGACTGGCACAAGGGCGTAATAGGCATTGTAGCAGCACGCTGCATTGAAAAATTCTACAGACCAACAATTATCCTGACAAAAAGCGATGAAAAAGCAACGGGTTCGGCCCGTTCCATCGTTGGTTTTGATATTTATGAGGCAATTGCAGAGTGCGCGGACTTGCTGGAGCAGTACGGCGGACACAAGTATGCGGCAGGTTTGACCATGCCGATTGGCAATTTACAGGCTTTTCGAGAGCGTTTTGAGCGCATTGTGGCTGCCAATTTGCGCGAGGAAAATATGTATCCGCAGATAGAAGTTGACTTGGAGATTTCCCTGTCGCAGATTTCTTTCAAATTCCTGAATATTATCCGCCAAATGGCACCTTTCGGACCACAGAATATGCAACCCGTGCTGGTAGCGCGTCGCGTGCAGGTATTGCCTGAAAGTGTGCGCGTGCTGAAAGACATTCACCTCAAATTTGCTGTCCGTCAGAAAGATTCAGTCGTGTATGATGTCATTGGTTTTAGCATGGCATCTGACTATGAGGCAGTTGTACGCAGCGGACAGCCAATAGATATTGTCTTTAACCTGCAAGAAAATGATTACAAAGGGCGAAAGTCGTTGCAACTGCTGCTGCGCGACGCGCATTTGTCGCAATAAATCTCGCGTTATTCCAAAATCACAGGAGGCAGCGTAAAGGACAGCCGTCGGGGCGGCAAGATTGCCACATCAATGCGAAAAGTGATGGTATCGCGCCTGCCGAGTGTGCGGTTCAGCCGTATATTGAGCTGGTCGGTGACGCGTACCGGGGGGCGGCGAACAAAGCTATCTAAGGTTAGCTGAAAGCCATCGCCTGCAATATCAGCTAAGAATATTCCATGCAGATTTTCTCCCGGTTGCAAAGTGTCTATGGGCTTGTTGGCGGAAATAAATACTTGTTGGATAACGTTGTTGAGTAATTGTTGGCGGCTGGCAGGTATTGCACCCGAACTGATAGACAGCATAGGTGCAGTGGTGAAAAGGAGCTGTATCCCATAGTCAGTTGCGCGAACAACGGTTGCCGGCGAACTGATTGTGTCGCCGGTGCGTACATTGAAGTGGCGGGCGCGTAAACTGCTCCATGCTTCCACATCATAGGTTGCGCCGCAAGCTATGCAGATCGCGGCGCAAAGAATAGTCATTACAAAAGTTCTGAGATGGGACACAGCAACCATTAAGACTGTTTTTTGGTGGTACAAGAACTGCTACTCTGGCAGCAAGACGATTTTTTCTTCTCGTTCTTATCGGTTTTAGCCTTCTTTTTGTCGGTTTTGGCTTCCTTTTTTGCACCATCGTCCGCGCTTACTGCAGTAGCGGGTTTATTGTCGTTGTAAACAGCTACATGAGAACTGCCTACTATCATGGTTAGCCCCATGAAAAGCATCAAAAAAGTCTTTTTCATATGCGAAAACGTTAGGATTGTTGTAAAAGTAGTGTATTTCGTCGTATTATTACAACGCAATAAGCGATTTTAACAAATCATTAAATCGGTTCAGATAGTGCTAAGTGCCTGTCTATCAAATGAAAAAACATAACTAAACACATAAGTATACCCATTCTGATGAGTAGGAACAATGAATCATGGGGTTCTCGCGTAGGACTCGTATTGGCAATGGCAGGTAACGCAGTCGGATTAGGTAATTTTCTTCGTTTTCCTGTACAGGCTATCCAAAATGGCGGTGGCGCATTTATCATCCCTTACTTAGTTTGTTTCTTGTTGATGGGGCTTCCTTTGCTGATGGTAGAATGGAGCATGGGGCGCTACGGCGGTAAATTCGGACACCACAGCACGCCTTTCATTGTTGATGCTATGGATTCTAGACCCTTTTGGAAATACATTGGCGTATTCGGGATCTTTACAAACTTAGCTGTAGCCGCTTACTATTGTTACCTTGAGTCGTGGACATTGGCGTATATCTATCACTCGATTATAGGTACTTTCCGCGAGATGGAAAGTACTGAGGTCGCAGACTTTTTTAGCGCTTATGTAGATGTGAGCGCTACGACAACCGGTATTCCCTACGAACCTGTTGTTTTCTGGCTAATCTGTCTGGCGCTAAACACCTATTTTCTTTCACGCGGACTGAAGGGCGGGGTAGAAAAGGTGGCAAAAGTAGCGATGCCCCTGCTGATCATGTTTGGCATTTTTCTAGCAATTCAGGCAATAACGATCAAGGTTGGCCAAAACGGAGCTATCAACGACGGCACCGCAGGTCTAAATTTCCTCTGGACACCCGATTTTTCGAGTATTTGGAATCCTAAAGTATGGCTGGCAGCCGCTGGGCAGATTTTCTTTACACTCTCTGTAGGCATGGGTTCTATCCAGTGTTATGCCTCTTATTTGAAAGAAAAAGACGATGTCGCTCTTAACTCGATGAGCGCCGGCTGGATGAACGAATTTGTAGAAGTAGTATTAGGCAGTTCAATCCTCATTCCGATTGCGGTAGGCTATTTGGGTATAGACAATGTGATTGAAATGACTAAAAACGGTGGGCTGGGGCTTGGCTTCCGAACGCTGCCTTATCTCTTTGAGCAGTGGGGGGCTGTGCTGGCTGCATTGAGCGGCGTATTCTGGTTTGGTTTGCTGTTTTTTGCAGGTATTACTTCCTCGCTGGCGATGGGTACGCCTTTCGTTGGCTTTTTGCAGGATGAATTCAACTGGAATCGCGAACGCGCTGCATGGATGTTTGGCTTTATGGTATTCCTGCTCGGTGCGCCTACGGTGTTTTTCTTTGAATATGGCGTATTTGATGAATACGATTTCTGGGCGGGTACTTTCTCGCTGGTAGTGTTTGCTTTTGCCGAAATCATTCTCTTTGCATGGGTATTTGGCATGGACAAGGGCTGGAGAGAAATCAATTTGGGGGCAGACATCAAGATTCCTTACGTTTACAAGTACATCATCAAA
Source organism: Rhodoflexus sp. (assembly GCF_053489755.1). Taxonomy (NCBI): domain Bacteria; kingdom Pseudomonadati; phylum Bacteroidota; class Cytophagia; order Cytophagales; family Thermoflexibacteraceae; genus Rhodoflexus; species Rhodoflexus sp. The sequence continues at coordinate 3,409 of NZ_JBRCHD010000047.1, read as the reverse complement.
TACGTTACCCCACTGCTGCTGGGTGCGGTCTTCTTCAGCAGCCTGCCCAATGTGTGGAATCAGATTACCAACGTAGCAATTCATAAGCAGATAGTTACTGCACAGGCTGCACAGGATACAGCCAAAGTGGAATTTCTACAAGACACTATCATGTTTGTAAACGGCTCGCGTTTATTGCTCTTAGCAACTTATCTGGGAATTGCTGCAATGGTGGCAGTTGCCTATCGCAAGCGAATGCAGAAAAAATCTATGCTCAACTGATAAACTGTTTGCTCAATGTCAACTACTGCGCTGATTATTATGATAACCGTACAATTATTGGTTACTTGTACAACAGGGTACTTCTTTTTGCGGGTGTTGAAAACACCTCCCAAGAACAATTAAAAACGCTGAAGACCTGTGCTAGTAAAAGATAAAAAATTCAGAAGATATATCTCTGAAGCCGATCTCAAAAAGCGGGTAGAGCAGCTCGGACAACAGCTAAGCGAAGACTATGCAGACAAAAATCCCCTCTTCGTAGCTGTTTTGAACGGCGCATTTATGTTTGCCGCCGATCTGATGCGCGAAATTGATATTCCTGCGGAAATATCTTTCGTTAAGTTTACTTCGTATCAGAACATGCACAGTTCGGGTGTAGTAGATCAGATCATTGGTTTTGAGGAAGACATCCGCGACAGGCACATCGTCCTTATCGAGGATATCGTAGATACAGGTATCACCATGACGGAAGTGCTTGCCGAAATCCGGCGCTATCATCCCGCTTCGGTAGAGGTAGTAGCGCTGCTTATCAAACCTAAAGCCTTGCAGCGCCCTGTTACCATTAAGTATGTCGGTTTTGAAATTGAGCCAAAATTTGTTGTCGGTTATGGCTTGGACTACGACGGCTACGGGCGCAACCTCTGTGAAATCCTGATTCTGGATGAACCTGAGGATGTTGCGCAAAACGGCGAATGGGCGGCAGAGTAGGGGGGAATGTAACATGCCCTTTAGGGTGTGTAATTAATAGTCAGCAAGTAAAAGAAGCGCACCCTGAAGGGTACGATACATTTTAACTTGCTTCATTACCGAAAATCCGCGTTCCCAAAAAAACAGCAAGCATCATGGAACTGTGCGAGTTGAAAAAATTAGTGGCTCGGGGAGAAGGGCTAACTACAGAGTTCAAAAGAAAAGCAACGCATCCTGATAAGATCATGCGCGAAGTAGTTGCTTTTGCCAATACAGCAGGCGGTTTTTTGCTGATCGGGGTAGATGATAACGGCACTATTCCCGGCCTGAAATATCCCGATGAAGATGCTTTTATACTGAAAAATGCCATTGTCAAATACTGTCATCCTGCGGTTGAGTATGATTTGAAGCATGTAGTTGTGGCACCCAATCGCACAGTGCTGGTTTTTTATATCAAACCCTGTTTGCAGAAACCCGTTTTTGTGATTTACAACTTCCGCAACCGTCGAGGGCGTGCCTACGTGCGCGTAGCAGATCGGAGTGTGCAGGCAAGCCGCGAAATGCGCCAAATTCTCAAATTAGCCGATTCACCGCAGCAGGTAGGCTTTACCTATGGCGAGCGCGAGCGATTCCTGATGCAGTATCTCGGACAGCATGAGAAAGTTGATGTAGCTACGCTGGCACGTGTGGGCAGCATACCAATCGAAGAGGCTTCCGCATTGCTGGTGCGGCTGACGCTGGCGCAGGTACTGCAAATCGTTCCCAATGAATCGGGCGATTATTTCATCGCAAAACCCGAAACATGGTAAGCAAGGAATTTATACTAAAATGCATTTAATCTCAGTGTTTTCCGCGTAAAACTTGGCGTTCTTTTAGATTTGCCTTTGCGTTAAAAAAGGCTCTACCGCAAAGTCCGCAGCGAAGTATTACCTGTTGTAAGATTCATAATGGTATTAGTTCGCTTACCGCAAATCAGCTACAAATTTTGTTATATCTGCCTCTAAATCAGTACTTTGACTTAGTAGGTTGATGAATGCGCTGCCAATAATTGCGCCTTCGGCATACTGACAAGCGCCCTCAAAAGTTGCTTTATCCGAAATACCAAAGCCAATAAGTTTAGGGCTTTTGAGTTGCATGGCGGCAATGCGCTCGAAGTAGCTGTGCTGTTCGTCTGAAAATCCTTGCTTTGCCCCTGTCGTGCTGGCAGAAGATACCATGTAAATAAATCCTTCCTGCGAAAGTTCATCTATCTGGCGGATGCGTGCTTCGGCTGTTTGTGGGGTAATTAGGAAAATATTGGACAGCCCGTAGCGCTCAAAAATAGGTTTGTACTCGCTCAGGTATTCGTGCATCGGCAGGTCGGGCAAAATGAGTCCGTCTATGCCAACTTCTTGTGCAGCGCGGCAGAAATTTTCTGCGCCAAACTGCATGACGGGGTTCAGGTAGCCCATCAATAGCAGCGGCACATCCGTGTGTTGGCGAATGTCTTTGAGTTGTTCAAAAAGCAGACGAAGGCTCATGCCGTTGTCTAATGCCTGCTGGCTACTCTGCTGAATGGTCGGACCATCTGCCAGCGGGTCGGAAAAAGGCATGCCGATTTCTATCATATCCACACCTGCTTCCGATAGGGTTTTGATGATGCGCACCGTGTCGTTCAGTTGCGGGAAACCTGCTGTAAAGTAAACGCTCAAAATATTGCGCTTAGCGGCAAACAGCGAAGGCAGCCGGGAGGAATTGGTTTGCATTAATTAGTTATCGCTAAATCATTGGCACAAAGTTAAATCAAGCCGAGATAGATTAAGCGATTATGCCGAATAAACTCCCGCATCGCGTACAGCGCGACAACGATGCACCGATTATTTGATTAGATAAAATTTGCAGAAACACGCGCTTATTTAGTACTTTTACGCGTTATTAAACTTATTATCCAATGATAAACCTGAACTATCGCAGAATTTTATGGGGCTTAGCCTTTCTCTTGTTGTGGGGAGGCGGGCTATACGCGCAAGACTTATCTTCTTCTTAGAGCGGCTACGGGTATCGGCGGCAAAGCCGGCAACGTGTTAAACGCATTGAACGCCAGAGCGGCGGTATTAGGGCGCAATCGTCCCGATTTCTTAACCATTCGGGACAATCGCATATTGATCAACGCTGTAGCGACTACCAACACCGACTCGCTAAGGGCGCAACTTGCACGCGCAGGCTTTATAGAAACAGGCGTGGAAGGGCGCATGGTCTCAGGCTTCTTGCCTATTCCTAACGTTAATCAACTCAACGACATGAGTTTTCTGTTGGAAGCGCGCGCCGTATTCGTCAGAAAAAATAACAATCCCATCAGCCAAGCGGTGAAAGCGCAAGCAGTGGAAATTGCCCGCCAGCGCTATGGCTTGACAGGCAAAGGGGTTAAAATAGGCATTCTTTCCGATAGCTACAACAACTTAGGCGGCGAGGCGGCAGGCATTGC
>NZ_JBRCHD010000046.1:0-49317 GCF_053489755.1 Rhodoflexus sp. | reverse complement strand
GTAGAGCGTTTTTTTGCCTGGCTACAAAACTTCAGACGATGCGTAACCAGATACAAATATCATTTAGACAATTTTGCAGGATTTGTCAAACTGGCTGCCATGATTATACTACTTAGACAGTTTTGAGATGAGTTGTAATCACCCTTTTGTCAGGTTTTTCACTCTTTTTTCTTACATTCAGATTAACCCCTATCCAACGGAAGAAATAAAAGTGAAATACTCAAAAATAATCTTTCCCAAGTATAAAAAAGCGTTAGAATAATTGACTGCTGAGCGGTAATCGTTGGTTTCTTAAATCAAAAAATTTTATTGGATTGGAATGCCCGTAATTAACTTTTGAGCGTTAACTTTGTAGTAGATATTTCAAATATCTGATACTCATTGAAACACCGCTCTGCTACCAAAATTATCTATAAGGCGGATGTTAGAAAGAAAGCGCCATATTGCCCAACAAATCAAGCTCATCAGACGGGCTAAAACCTTAGTTTTATTGCTACTGGCATTGTCGTTTGTCTTAGAGCTTGTTTTGCTGAATCTGATATCGGCTTATCACGAACAATGGGTCAGCGCTGATCTTTCTTTGGGTCAGGTTAAAAATGAGATCCATGCTGTCACCACTCATGTAAGGTCGGAAATAGCAGAAAAATACAAGGCGCTTCTGGATTACATCAAAAAAAAACACGAAGAGCAAAACCGTCATCAAACTAAAAATCATCAGTTTTCAGTTTTCAATTTATTTATTGTTGATAAGTTTTATTTCCAATTTGAAAATAATTTTTGCTTGGAAAGGCAATTTTTTAGTGCTTTTTATCAAGAATCTTTTACCCAAGAAGTCTTTTCCGATATTTTCCACCCGCCCCAAAGTTTAAGTTCGTTTCAAGTATAATTCCAAATTCATTTTTAGGATTCATTATTTTTTGCTTTTATTTTTCACGATAGGTGCAGGTTTTTTGTGTCTTTTTCACAAAAAATATTCACGGACTTAAAAATTTTCTAAAAATATGGACTTTCCAATCTTTGATCTGGGTTGGGTAGGCAATCGCTTCTTGTTTGTGGTGATTGCGATTACTCACGTACTCATTAATCACGCCCTTGCCGTTGGGCTTGCCCCCGTTGTGGTGGGAATGGAATTTTTAGGCATCAAACAACAAAATCCCGAATGGGATAAACTTGCCTATAAAATTATGAAGGTTGCCTTCATCGTAACTACTACCGTAGGTGCAATGACAGGCGTAGGTATTTGGTTTTCAGCGTCTTTGGTTAATCCTAATTCTATTGGTTCACTTATTCGGGTGTTTTTCTCCGCTTGGTTTTTTGAGTGGATTATCTTTGTTACCGAAGTCGTTTTGATAATGTTTTATTATCTGACTTGGAATACATGGACAAAAGGACGCGCCAAACTCAATCACTTTAAAGTAGGCTATGGTTTGGCGGTTTTCTCTTGGATAACAATGGCGATCATTGTGTCTATTTTGGGCTTTATGATGGATCCCGGGAATTGGCACAACCAACAAAGTCTTTTAACAGGTTTTGCCAATCCGATTTACCTCCCGCAGTTGGTTTTCCGCACTTTCTTAGCAGGCATGATGGGGGCTTCGTTTGCTTTGGCTTGTACCTATTTCTTTACGGAAAAAGGTTCTGAAATCAGAGCAAAAGCAACTCGTTTTACTTCGGGCTGGTTGCTGATTTGTGCCGCTCCTACCATAGCAGGCGGTTTGTGGTATTGGAATGTAATACCTGATATGATGGTGAACAACATGTCTGTAGCCGTAGGAACGCAGCAGTTCCAAAATTGGTACGATATGCTTTCTAAATTGCTTGTCGGTGGGGTGTTGGGTGTGATTGCTTTCGCCTTCGTAACCTATTTTAAACCTGCTTGGAACTACGGCAAATGGGCGTTTGTTGCACCTATCATTATACTTTGGGGAACGCTGGGAATGTTTGAACGGGTGCGTGAGTTTGTCCGCAAACCTTATGTAATCGGCGGTTATATGTATTCCAACGCCTTCCGCGTGGAAGATTATCCTTTATTAAAACAAGAAGGCATCCTCAAACACGCCTCTTTTGTGAGTACCAAAGAAGTAACCGATGATAATTTGGTAGAAGCGGGCAAAAATGTGTTTATGCTTTCGTGCAGCCGTTGCCATACCACTAACGGGGTAAATGCCATTACGGATAAGTTTCGTACTATGTACGGCACAATAGATGATCCTTGGAATGCCGATGCAATGAAAAGCTACATTCGCAATATGCACAATGCACGCTATTATATGCCGCCTTTCCCCGGAAATGATAAGGAACTGGACGCTTTGGTAACTTATATCAAAGTGTTGCAGTATTTCCCTGACCCGCAAACGCATACTTTTGGGCAAACCGCTATCTCAAAAGAAGAAAATGCACGCTTATTAGCTTTTGTGAAAGAAATGGAACAAAAGCAAGAAAAACTGGCGCTTAAAACACAAAGCGAGGACATCAAACTTTCAACAAAGTAAGATGAAAGCAAGACCCAAAAAGCAACACAAAAGCAAAGAACCTACCGAACAGGACGTGCTGAACGAAGCCAAAAGTTTGCAAGAACTTATAAGGCTTGCGGCAGCGGTTATTTTTTCGTTGTTGTTGCTTTTGGGCTTATTTTGGGCATTTTCTTAAAAAAACGGATTGGGCAGAATTGGTTTTGTCTAATCCTTATTTTCAAACATTTAAAAAATTTTCAACAATGATTTCACGTAAAGAATTTCTTATCAAAAGTTTAGGTTTGATGGGGGCTGCTATTGCCGTACCAAGCCTTTTGTCAAGTTGTGGCGGCGAAACTAAAAAGGAACTGGCTGCCGATGCTTGTGATGATTTGTCGGGTTTGAGCGAAACCGAAATCAAAAAAAGAGAAGGCGTAAAATACGTTGCTCAAACACCTGACAAGGCTAAAAACTGCGCCAATTGCCGTTTTTACGTAGCACCTCCACAAGCAGGTGAATGTGGTGGCTGTACACTTTTTGCAGGTAAAGTACACCCTAATGGCTATTGCCAATCTTGGTTTGCCAAAGAAGGTTAATTCATCAATTGTCCCTCAATCTTTTGATTGGGGGATTTTGTTCCACATTTTAAACACGAAATTTCAATGAATCATATTGCGTTCATTTTTTTGCAAATAGATATTGGCAGGGACATTCCTTTGCCTTTGCCACTTCCCGAATGGCTCTTGGTTGGGCTTTTAGTGGTAAGTTTTTTGGCGCATATTCTTTTTATCAACCTGATGGTGGGCGGCACCTTGTTGTGTCTTTTCTTTGAGGCTTTGGGTATCAAAAATGATGATTACTTCAAACTTTCCAAAGAAATTGCCGCCACAATTACCGTCAATAAAAGTTTGGCAATCGTAATGGGCGTTGCTCCTTTGCTCGTTATCAACACGCTTTATACCAAGTTTTTTTATGCTGCCAATGCCCTAACGGGTTTGGTCTGGATAATGGTTATTCCCTTAGTAACGATTGCTCTTTTGGTGTTGTATCTGCACAAATACACTTACGAAAAACTGGAAAATAATCGCCCTTTGCACGTTGCCATTTTGACCTTACCAATGGCAATTTTCTTGTTTATTCCTTTGGTATTTTTGACCAATATCAACCTGATGCTTTTTCCTGATAAGTGGTCGGTAGTTAGTGGTTTTATTGATGCTTTGTTGTTGCCTAATGTTTTTCCAAGATATTTCCACTTTTTTAATGCTTCGCTAACGGTTACGGCTTTATTTTTATTTTATTGGGTGAGCCGAAAAAACTACCCTTTTGAAGAAAATTTCAAAAAATACAGCCGTTTTGATTTTCAGAAGCGTTTTTATAGCATTGCTTTTGCTTGTTCTATTGCCCAATTCCTTTTCGGACCGGTGATTTTGTTTACGCTGCCCAATCAAGGTTTGGGAATGGATATGATTTTTACCATTCTCACGGGAGCAGGCATTGCTATTATCCCTACGTGGTATTTGTGGAAAGAAGTTACGGCAAAAGCCGAGGACATTGGCAGGTACTTCAAGCGAATTGTAGCCCTACTCTCTGTTACAGTGTTAATGATGGGAACAGGTAGGCACTTGTATCGCGCCAATGCCCTTGCACCGCACCGAGCCGCCATGGCAAAAAACACCGAAGCCTATTTGGCACAAGTAGCCGAAGCCAAAAATAACCCCAATGCCAAAAAAGAGGAAGTCTTGGAAGTTACGGGAGCAAGCCTTTGGGATACCAAATGTTCGGTTTGCCACGCCAAAGACAAAAAATTGGTAGGGCCGCCCGTAACCGAAATGCAGCAAATTTATGCTTCAGACAAGGCAGGACTTATCAAGTGGACAAAAGCGCCAGGTAAAAAGCGGGAAGGCTATCCGCAAATGCCGGGTTTTGAAGGACAAATTTCTGATGCTGATTTGGAAAAATTAGCTGATTTTATCTTGGAGATGAAATAAACTGCTTTCACCAGAGAGGCTGTCTAAAAAGGCTGAATGTAGCGCAGACTTTAGTCTGTAGCCGTCTGATTATCAAGTATTTTAACGATCACAGACTAAAGTCTATGTTACTTTTTGGACAGCCTCCTAAAACGTCTGAAAAATCAATGGAAAATACGATAAAAGTCAATTTTTTGCAAAAATTGATGCAAAAATGGCAGCTTAAAAGTACCTTTCAAGTTCTGATGGTTTTGCTTGTTTTTACGCTTACAGGCTCAACGGTGGTTTTATTGCGGAAAACGTTGTTTAACTTCTTAGATTTTGGTGATGAAACTTCTTTTTGGCTCAAAACAGTGGTTTATCTGCTGTTTATTTTTCCTGCTTACCAAATCTTGATTCTATTATATGGTTTTCTCTTAGGGCAGTTTGATTTTTTTTGGCAAAAAGAGAAAAAAATGTTGCAGCGTATAAGGACACTGTTCAGACTTAACACTTAAGTAGCTGTGTTGCTTTATTTGCTAAAATATAGCAAATTGCAACACAGTTGCATTTAACATACTTTTATCTATCCTTATGCTTCAAGCTGTTCATCTACGCAAGGAATATAACGGTCATGTAGCGCTGCACAACCTGAACCTAACCGTTGAGAAAGGGGAAATTTACGCGCTGCTGGGGGCCAATGGGGCCGGCAAAAGCACTACCGTTAATCTGTTTATGGGTTTTATTACGCCTAGTTCGGGGCAGGCGCTCATCAACGGTATTGAAGTTAAGCCGGACGATACCATCACTAAGTCGTTGGTTGCCTATATCCCCGAAAATGTGATGCTTTACCCGCACCTGAGCGGCTTACAAAACTTAGCTTTTTTCAGCGGTCTTTCCCAAAAAAATTATACTGAGCGCCAACTGAAAGACCTGCTTGCAAGCGCCGGCTTACAAGAGCGCGCCTTTTCGCAAAAGGTAGGCACGTATTCCAAGGGGATGCGTCAAAAAGTGGGTATTGCGCTGGCGTTGGCCAAACAGGCCCGCGCACTGTTTCTGGACGAGCCTACTTCTGGTCTTGACCCGCTGGCAAGCAACGATTTTTCGCAAATCATCAGGCGACTGCGCGCTGACGGTATGGCTATTTTGATGGTAACGCACGACCTGTTCCGCGCCAAAGAAGCTGCCGACCGCATTGGCATTATGCGCGAAGGGCATTTAGTACGCGAAATTGAGGCCGCTGATGTGAGCGCCGTCCAATTGGAAGATCTCTACCTGCAAGCTGTCGCTACACAAGCGCAAACCTTGAACGTTTAACTTGGGAAAATTGGATATGATAAGCATTATTTTCAACAAGGAAATAGCCGACTTCAGACAGGATAAGCGCAGTTGGCTGATTGCCGCTGTGTTATACATGCTTTTTGCGCTTGGGCTGACCGAAGGCTACCGCTACTACACCGAAACAACCGCCATTCATGAATTGGCAGCTAAGGAAAGCTACGAACAATGGCTATCGCAGGGAAAAAAGAACCCTCACGGGGCAGCGCATTATGGTTTTTATGCCTTCAAACCGCTTTCGCCGTTGAGCATTTTGGACAAAGGCATGGAAAGCTACTTAGGGCAAAGCGTATGGCTGGAAGCGCACAATCAAAATGAGGTAAAAGAACGTCAGGCTAACGATGCAGGCAGTTTGGCGCGAATAGGCGAACTCTCCGCCGGCTTGGTGTGGTATATGGCGCTGCCGCTGGCAATTATCTTATTGGGGTTTAATCTGTTCAACAAAGAGCGAGCGAACGGTACGCTGCGTCTTTGGCTTAGTTCGCAAGTGAGTGTGCGTCAGATACTGGTAGGTAAATGGCTTGCGCTCTATGTATGGTCGCTGGCGTTATTGCTGCCAATGCTGGCAACCGCCGCAGCATCGGTTGCCGTTGCCGATGCGGCGGCAATGGAACAGTATTGGGGTCGCTTATGGCTGCTCTTTGGGGCGCTGTTAGCTTATGTAGCCTTCTGGACGCTTGCCACCTTGCTTGTTTCTTTCTACACCTATCAGGCAGGCACGGCGTTGGCTTTGCTAACGGGTTTTTGGGCGGTAGGCTGTTTCTTTGTACCGCGCCTAAGCAGTACCTTAGCCAAAGTGATTCACCCCGCGCCTTCGTCGTTTGAATTTTCGGAAAACATACGCTTGGATACCGAACTGGGGCTTGACCGCCAAACGCCTGCCGCCGAGCGGCAAAAACATTTGCAGGATTCGCTGCTGGCGCAATACGGAGTAGATAGCATTCACCAATTGCCGATTAATTACACCGGCGCTATGCTGCAATACAACGAAGAATACGGCTATCGGGTATTTGAGAAAAACTACGGGCAATTGCACGACATCTATCGGCAACAAGACAAGGTAATGGAATGGTGCAGTTTGCTTTCGCCGCCGCTGGCTATGCGACACCTGATGGTACACCTGAGCGGCACGGGGCTGGTGCGATATTTACACTTTGCCCAACAGGCCGAAGCGCACCGTCGCCTGATTGCCGAAACTATGAACAACGACATTATGAACAATGGCGCGGGCAAACGCGTGTATGAAAGCGACGAAAAACTCTGGCGAAAAATCCCGCCTTTTGTGTATCGGGCTTCTTCACTGGTGCACGATGCGCCCTATACCGCCATCGCTCTGCTTGCGCTTGGTCTGTGGTTGTTTTTGGCGGGCTGGTGGCTTATCCGCCCTGTAATGATTCAAAAAGTAATTGAAAGTTAAATATCAAACGCTATGTTTCTGCACATTAGCAAATACGATTGGTTGTCGTTGCGCGCTAATAGGAATTTTTATCTCATCATGGCTCTGATGGGCGGACTGGTGTGGTTTTCCCTATGGGCAGGCGCGCAACGCGTTGGTTTTCAGCGGGAGACGCTTGAAAAAATAGTCGCGCAGCAGCAAGCTGATTACGAAAAATACCGCAAAATTCTTAGCGATATTAGCGGCGGTATGCACTTTGATGGCGGACACTTTGGCGACCCTACCAATCCTTTTTACTTTGGCAATCGCATGGGGGCGCAGTATGCCTATTTGCCGCCTTCGCCGCTCGCTGTGGTGGCGGCAGGCCAGAGCGATTTGATGCCCTATTACTACAAACTCACGCTTTCCAAGCGACAGGCACTGTTTCACAGCGAAGAACTGGAAAACCCGCAGATACTTTACAACGGTCATTTTGACCTGTCCTTTGTAGTGATTTTTTTACTGCCTCTGTTGATAATTGCCCTTAGCTATCAAATCGTATCTGCGGAACGCGAACAAGGAACTATGCCGCTTTTGCTGGCTGAAAATACTTCGCTTCGCAGCATTACGGCCTATCGTTATTTGTTTCGCTACCTGTTGTTCCACTTGGGTTTCACTTTTTTTATGTTGGTAGGTTTGCTTGCGCTCAACGTTCCTTTGAGCCAAAATATAGAGCGCCTATGGTTGTTGTTGGCTATTGTTTGGGCTTATGGAGCGTTTTGGTTCGCCGTTTCATTTCTGGTGAATAGCATGGGGTATCAGTCGGGCGTTAATGCGGCTGCATTGGTAGGCGTATGGCTATTGTTATTGGTTTTTGTACCTGCTTTACTGTCTATTTGGGTTAATCGGGCGCATCCAATGCCTTCTCGTGTGGAACTTATCGCTGAATCGCGCAGAATAGGCGATGCCCTTGCCAAAGATAAAGATGCTTTGCAGCGTTTTTATGAGGAACATCCCGAATTGAAGCCTGCACAAATCAATCCGCAAGACCGTACGTCAGCTATGCTTTTCAGCCGTCTGCAAGTAGAGATGAGCATGGAAAAACAACGCGAAATTTTCGCACAAAAAGCTATGGAACGGCGCGAAATGGTGAACCGTTACCGTTTGCTATCGCCCGGAATAGCGATGATGGAGGCGCTCAATCAGGTTGCCGGCACAAGCGAAACGGTCTATGCCGATTTTGACCGTCAAGTGACGGCTTACCACCAGCAATTCCGCGACTATTTTGCGCCAATGGTGTTCAAGCAAGAAAAGTTTGGCGTAGCGCAATTAGATGTCTTGCCAAAATTCACTTACCGCCCGATAGACTTTACACCCTTTATTTTGGGATTGTTTATTGACGTTGGTTATCTGGTAGCCTTAGCGTTAATATTTGCCATAGTCGCTAATAGTAGGATGGCAAAGGTTGAATTTGTTTACAATTAAGTAAAATTACCGCCCGTAATACAGGCTCATATGTAAGCCGATCCATTGTAATGAAGTGTGGTTAACGTCTTGCAGAATATTGCCAAGCGGCAGGTTGATATTAGGTTCTACCTGCAAGATGATATTATTTCTCATCGGGAGGCGAACGCCACCACCTAAATACAGCGAGCGAAACGGCTGGATGCTGTTTTCGACAGGCGCAGGGCTGCCGCTATTGTGCAATCTGCCCATAAGTGTATTTTGAGCGACATTCTCTATGCGTGTGCCGTTGGTAGCCATGTAGCTAATGCCGCCAATATTGACAAAAAATTGATCACTTATCAGGTACTTCATGGTCAGCGGTAGTTGTACTAAATTGAGTTTGACGCGATCGTAATGCGTTTCTTTGGCATATCCGGGTACGGACTGCGCCCCCAACGGATTGCGCTGCAAGCTCAAACTGCTGACAAAGAAAGTTCTGGCAGGGGTTTCGTAAGCAGTTTGTACGAATTGCAGGTTGGTACTGAGTGCAATCTTTTTTTGAATAAAAAGATCCAAACCTAAGCCGGCACCATAAAAAGAGGTTGTTTTTTCAGGCGATCCCATGACTATTCCGCTTAACGCCTGTACTCCTGCTACAGCTTTAATAACATTTGTCTTAGGTAGGCGCAGGGCTGCTTCGGTCTGTATTTCCGCTAATGCGGGCATTTGTGGCAGCAGGCTGTCTGTAGCAACAAGTGGCAGCAGGTCAATAGGTGATAGAGGCTCAATGGCTGCCATTGTAGTCGCTGTAGCAGTTGGAGCGGGCTGTACTGTGGCTACCTGTGGCTGAGGGTTTGCTCTAAAATTGGCTACTGTTTGTATATTGCTTTTGCCTTTTGCGAATAGATCTGCGCTCCGACTGTCGGTTTTTTGAGGCGGCATAGAGGACGACCCCAGCAACGGCGTGTGCAACGGCGTGTGCAACGGCGTTACAGATGCCTGTGCTACATCGCTGTCATCAGGTAATGCTAAGTGTTCAGTTGTGTTTGCGGGCGCTTGTTGAGCGATTACCATGTCGGCAGGTGTTTTTTGTGAAATGCTGTAATAGATGCTACTTAGCGCCGCAACAATCACTAATACTGCCGCTGCTATACGGAAGGTGTACCGCTGCCACAGAGGAATAATTGGGACAGGCGGCTTCTTCAGGTAGTTTCGGCTAAACTCCTCCCATGCGCCGGCTTCATAGGCAACGGGATACTCGTCGAGGCTTTCCCTGATTTTTTTAGCTAATATATCGTCAAAGTCTTTGTTCATACGGTTATTTCTTGGCAATCATTTGTCTTAACTTCACTTTTGCGCGTGCCAGGTGCGATTTGGAAGTTCCTACGGGAATATCCAGCATTGCACCGATTTCCTCGTGTGAGAAGCCTTCAATCTCGAAGAGGTTAAAAACTGCCCGCTGGGGAGCGGATAAGTCTTGTATCATTTGCATGATGTCTTCCGCTGAAAGCCTTGCAATAACTCCTTCGTCGAGTGTTTCTAATGGAAGCTGCTGAATGTCTGTCTGGTGTAGTTCGCGCTTGTTTTTGCGCAGCCTGTCCAATGCCGTATTAACTACAATGCGGCGCAGCCACGACTTGAGCGAACGCTGCTGGTCGTGGCGGTTCAGGTGCTGAAATGCTTTTACAAAACTGTCATTGGTTATTTCTTTGGCTTCTTCCGTATGCTTGGAGTAGCGCAGGGCAATACTCATCACATACCCGTAAAAGCGCTTGTAGAACAACTCTTGTGCGCCGCGTTTACCTGCAAGGCAGTCGCGGATGAGTTGTATTTCTATTGCTTCGGGCGATGATGTCGCATTTGCTGATCCCGTTGTTTGAACCGGGTAAGTCATGTTGAGCTATTACGCTGAAAACTTAAACTTGTTTTGCATATGGTTGTTTGGGTATAAGGCGCTTAGTGGGAAGCATGTTTCGTTGCCTTTATTCGTACTTAGAAGTTAATTTTTTCCAGACATTTAACTCTAGCAACTTTACCAATAGTGGGAATACGTGTGCCACAGGGGATGATGCCGTCTTCAATGGTATAGGCAAAGCGCACACGTTCGCCGTCTGCTACTGCAATACCCAGATGGGCAATATCGGCGAGCAGTCTTTCGCCATCGTCCAGCACAAACTCGAGGCAGCCGTCCACAGGGCGCATATCGCTGACAGTAGCTTCTGTAGTAGCGCAGCCAACTTCGCTCAGGCAAGTAAGTTGAACGGGTGTGGCCTTTTCTACCTTTTCATCGTAAAGCGTGCAGCGGATAAGGTCTTTGTAGCGATTGTCGCGACTGACTTTCTTATAGCCGATGATGTAGCGCTTGCCCGCCTGAATGGCTACCGGCGCAAATGTGGGGAACATTTCCCAAGGTTGAATATACTCTCCCCGATCGGTGAAGAAATAAATATTGCCAAACGCGCCATAAGCTGCACAGGACATCTGAACAGCAGTTACTTCTAATCCACAGGCAACTTCTTCTCCCTCTTGGGGACTGACTTTGTCATGTTCGCAGGCAGGCAAGCCCAATAAAAGTATAGCGAATGCAACAAGGCCGAAATATTTGAATTTGCGCTCCATGACAGTAATGCAATGCTAAAATGAATCAGGTACGATGCAGTTTTTATCTACATAAGCACACGCTAAAAGGCGTGTTACAGGGCAATTATTGCTACCGATATTGAACACCTCTGGGGTGATTGACCCGTTACATAAATTTGTTATAACTACTTTTTTTACGTCTGTTTTCTTACAGGCGTTGCAGCAGTTCAAAAAAAATTGTAGCTCAGTAGGGGAGTATGCGCATTTGTTCTCGATTATCTACAGCCTGTAGGTTGAGCAGCAGGTGCAATCGCAGCCCAATAATAGCTGTGTTGAGGTTGAGCCGCCTTTCGGGTTCTATGACGTTGCCATTAGCATCAAAGCGCCCGAGTGCAATAAAGTAGCTGGTGCTTTGTGCAAAAAACAGCCCGATGCTGTAGGTTTCTTTGGGAAACCACGCCAGTTCGGCTTGCGCTCTTGTCTGGTCAATGGTGCGCGGGTGGATACTGCTGCCCGGAAAAATACTTGCCTGATAGCTAAATATGGGTCGTAGCAGTTGTTCTTTTCCGATAGAAAAATTGCGGGTAAGCGCTGTCAGGAAGTTGAATGAGTTCAGTTGATCGCTTTGTAAGGTGTAGGCAACCTGCTTGAGAAACTGCCATTTGGCTATTTTGCCCGAGTGGCTTGTATTCAGGCTGTAAGAGAAAGTGTTGCTATTATCTACTGTTGTGGGCATGATACTGCCACCGATAAACCAACGGCGCGTCAGCCGCTGTTCGTAGCCGATAGTAGCCGACAATCCGGGCTGACTGATTGCCTGCTGCAACTGCGCGAAGAGAAAACTGCCGCGCTGCTGGTAGCGCTCGGCATTGGCAGTAGCAAAAAATACAGGGCGATCTGCCCAGCTCCTGACCAGCGGCAGTACTGTCTGTGCCTGAGCGGTCAGTTGGCACAGGCACAGAATCAGTAAAGCAGCAACAGGTTTACAACACATTGCTGAGTTGTTCTTTGATTTTTTCCAATTCTTCTTTCATTACAACTACTAATCGCTGCAAGGCAGCATCGTTTGCCTTAGAGCCGACGGTATTAATTTCGCGTCCTATTTCTTGTGCAATGAAGTTGAGCTTCTTACCATTGGAGACAGGCTCGTCCATTGCTTCCAGAAAGTAGTCCAGATGGCTCTTCAGGCGTACTTTTTCTTCGGCGATATCTAATTTTTCGGCATAGAAGATCAACTCCTGCTCGAAGCGATTTTCGTCGAGAGCATTCTTCTCGATCAGTTCGCTAACTTGCTGCCTGATTTTTTCGCGCAGATGTGCCATTCGTTTGGGGTCTTCGGCATCAATAGCCTCTAATTGCTTACGGATGACACCGATGCTACCTCTGAGCATCTCGTCCAGCGACTGTCCTTCTTTGATGCGGAAAGCATCGCACAGGGCTGTTGCGCGGACAATACTCTCCCAAACGGCTTGCCACTCGCTGTCTGAAGCGGGGGTAGGGCTTGCCTGCTCGTAGGCATCAGGCATAGAAAGTGCCAAGCGGAATAGGTCAGGGCTTACTGCGCCCATCTGGTCGGCTGTTTCTTTCAGGTCGTTGTAGTACTGCGTTACTAATAGCCGATTGATTTTCATGCGTCCTTCCACTTCTGCTTTGCGCGTATAGTTGACTACTACGCTGATTTTGCCGCGTTCCAATTGCTGCGCCACGTAGTTTCGCACATCAATTTCCTTGTCGGAAAAGGCGTGTCCGATCTTGGTAAACAGATCTAAAGTTTTAGAGTTCAACGATTTGACTTCTGTTGTCAGGCTGTACTGGTCGTTTTCGATTTGTACGACTCCGTAGCCGGTCATAGATTTAATCATTTGGTATTACTAATTTCTTTAGCAGTGATTTCTTTTGTCCACTGCTCTTTGCCTGTGTAGTCAAAAACCTTGATGGTCAGTTTGCGGTCGTTGCGCGGGCCTGTAACTTCAATAGTAGCAAAATTGCGATCGTTGACCATCGTATTAGGGACGCGCAGCGTGTTAGGCTCATTTACATTGCGGGCTGGACCGGATGTCAGCGGTGAAACGGTCAGGTCGTAAAGCGCAGGTACGCGGTCGTTTTCTTTGAGCATGGTCAGTTCGGTGTGGTGGCGGTCGCCGCTGATGAAGAACACACCTCCGATTTTAGCATCGCGAATAGCTTGCAACAAACGGGCGCGTTCTTCGGGATAAGTAGAATAGTTCTCAAAAACCTGCGCCGGATTGAGTACCTGACAGCCAATTACTACAAACTTAAAGGTTGCTTTGCTGGCAATGAGCGCATTGATGACCCATTCAAGTTGTGCATCGCCGAGTAGTTTGCGCGGCATAACGTGGTTGTCGTTGGCTGTGCGGAAATAGCGGTTGTCTAAGAGGAAAAATTCGGCATCGCCCCACTGGAAAGTGCCGCTGATGCCTTTACCACCTGTGCCGGGGCCGTAATTAGGGTTTGCCCAGAACCTTTTGAAGGCTTCGTCGGTCAGATGTTTGAACGAGTAGCTGCCGTCGGAGTCATTTGGGCCATATTCATGGTCATCCCAAATAGCATAGTGGTGCACTGAACCAAGCAGCGGCTGCATTTCTTTGACTGATCGGGTGTGGGTATAGCGGTACAGGATGCCTGTTTTGGAATCAAAATCAGGCTCGCGGAGGTACACGTTGTCGCCACCCCAGACCATAAAATCGGGCTTTTGCTCGTAGATTTTCGTGAAAATTTCGTAATACCCGCCGTAAGGTCTGCCCGGGCGATCGTCTATAGTGTCGTTGATGTAGGTGCAACTGCCCAGCGCAAATTTGAAGTTGGGCGGGTCGGTTCGGTATTGCCACAAAACTTGACTCTGAAACTCAAGCGGATAATTGCGGGATGCCTTTTTGCCATTGATAAACAGTTCGTAGGCATATTTTTTACCGTGTTGCAGTTCGTCTGCAATTAGTGTAGCTGTGTAGCCTTCCGATTTTTTGGTAGTGTAGCTCTCGGTGCGATAGCGCTTCTGAGGCTGGTCTTTATCCCAGTATTCAAAATAGACAGTTGCCGGAGCAGTGGTTTGTACCCAGAGAGCGGTTTCTTTCATGGCAGAATAGCCCACCATAGGCCCTGACTGGAGGAGGTTGGTGTTTTGGGCAATGGCTGTACCCCAAAGTAGCAATAATGTAAACAGGAGGGAAAATAAATTTTTCATTGTAGTGTAGTACGTGAGAATAACATGCTAAAGGAATATGACTGCAGTTGATATGGCAGTAATTTCACAATAGACACAATAGCAAATCAATCAAAACTGCTAAATTAGCAGCCCTATGAATGACGCAAATATAGATTTTTATCGCCGGATAGGTGCAAATAAGTTGCGCGAAATGGCAGTATTGCAGGGTTTGGAGCGAGGGCCCGAGATTCCTTTGCTGATGCCTTTTATCAGAGATGCACAACTGCTGATCGAAATTGGCGCAGGCTATGGCAGAATTGTAAAAGCGCTGAAAACCAACGGCTTTAAAGGAAAAATAGTGGCACAGGAGCGCTGCCCTGAGCTTTGTCAGGTATTGCGCGAGGAGTGTAGCCAAGATGCAGTGATATTTGAAGGCGACATCAAGCGCGAGCATTATCCGCAGAACTCTGATGCCTTACTCTGGATGTGGTCGGGTATGCTAGAGTTTACCCCTGAAGAGCAACAGGCGGTGATTGGACAACTCTTTGCACACCTCAATCCCGGCGGTGTGTTGGCCTTAGAGATTCCCCGCGAAATTCGCTATGTGGGCAAACCGATAGACGAACGAAAAATCGTTGTTGATACCGAATGGGGACGCATTGATGCCTATTTGCCTTTGGAAGAGGAGTTGATTAACTATGGCTT
Source organism: Rhodoflexus sp. (assembly GCF_053489755.1). Classification (NCBI taxonomy): domain Bacteria; kingdom Pseudomonadati; phylum Bacteroidota; class Cytophagia; order Cytophagales; family Thermoflexibacteraceae; genus Rhodoflexus; species Rhodoflexus sp. Next base: position 34,311 of record NZ_JBRCHD010000046.1, on the reverse strand, counting down.
GCGCGCAGGCTTCAGGCATCTCGAAACCATCCACTACCAAACCGATACGGGGCTGAAGCGAAGCCTCTACTTGTTTGTCAAAGATTAGGCTTTGTCTTAGACAAATAGCGATACAGCGCCATTACCTGCGTAGCCGCATCGTCCCAACTCATTTTACTAATAGTACGGCGGTTTTCTTCCGACAATACTTTGGCAAGCGCCGGATTGTTGAGCAGCGCGAGTATGTAATGCGCGAAGCGGTCTGTATCCCAAGGATTGGCTTTGAGTACAAAATCCAATACTTCAGAAACACCCGACTGTGCAGAAATCACCATCGGTATGCCTGCCAAACCTGCCTCTAAGGCAGAAAGCCCAAAGGGTTCGGAGGCAGAAGGCATAAAATATACGCTTGCCGTGCGCATCAGCGCCGCTACGCGCTCAGGACTCAGGAAGCCCGCCAAAATAAAGTTTGCTCCAATGCCCCGACTGGCAATTTCGGATGCCAGCCAGTCGTGCAAATCGCCCGTACCTACTACTACGAAGAGTACTTCGGGATCTTGTGCGATAATCTTGGTAGCAGTTTCCAGCAGAAAATCAGGCCCTTTTTGGTAGGTTACGCGCCCTACAAACAGCACCATTTTGCGTTTAGGCGCTTCCAACGCCGCTACAGGAACGGCAGCAGGCGCAAAAAGCCCTTCGTCGGGGTTAATAGCATTGTACACAACGTGTACTTTGCTGCGGTCTATGTTTGGGTAGTACTCGGCAATGCGATTTTTTGTATAGTGGCTAACGGGAATAACCAGATCGGCTTCGGTCATGCCAATATATTCGATGCGATAGATGGCATTTTCTGCTTGGCAAGCAGCAGGCCCGCAGCGGTCTGTCTCCAAAGAGTGAATGTGCGCAACCAGCGGAATGCCGAGTTTGTCTTTGAGAGCTACGCCCGCCTGCATGGTCAGCCAGTCGTGTGTATGGATAATATCAAAAGTCCTGCCTTCGACTAATTGTAAAACAGTTTGTGTAAAAGTCAGCACCTTTTCCATTGTGTTGCTGCCATAGGCTTCGCCCGAAGCAAACAAGTTGCGGATGCGGCGCGCGTCCATTGGCGTGTTGGCAGTGCTGTCTGGAGTTGTAATTGCTTGCGGGGGCAGCAGTTCGGGCGAGTCGTCGCTTTCTACCATAATCGTCCGCCGCACCGGAATAGGGTAGGGGCTGAGTTCGGTGGTAATCAGCATGACCTCTGCAAATGCGCCGTAAGGAGTGGCTTGCTTTGGATCGTCGGCAGTAATCGTTTCTCCCGCGTCTATCTGGTTGATTGCCAGCGTTTCAAAACCGGAGGGCAGTTGCGCCTTTTCGGGCAAATAGGGAATAATAACAGTAAGGTCAGCATATTTGCTGATTGCCTTTGCCAACTGATAGGTAGCCTGTCCCAGCCCACCCGAAATGGCGGGGGCAAACTCCCAGCCGAGCATTAATACCTTTGGTCGTACCACAGTTTTTGCCAGAGTATTTTAGTGTTGGTAAATCAGAAATTTTCCGCGCAAATAACGCATATTTCAGCGAAAAACTGATAGTTGGGAAGGTGCATTCCTACCTTTGTGCCCGTTCGCGGATTTGTTGCTGCCACTTGTCCTGCGTGCGTTGCCCAATGCCGATGCTGCTGAGCGCACCGTTTAGGATGATGCGCCCCCAGAAGGTAAAAATAGATTTGTCGGGTTCGCGTACTTGTGCTATGTATCCTTCCCGTCCTTTGTAGAGAAGCATGCGCCTGTTCTTGTTGCGAATGAGCGTATTGGCAAGGATGCTCAGCAGCGTGCTGCGCCGCACGATTACTTCTTCCTGATCGGTTGTGCGGCGGCTTAGAATGCTGAATTTCAGATTGTTGTAGTAGAGCCACATTTTACCCGTTGCTTTTTCGTGATTGACGCGGACAACCATACTGCCGTTCGTAATCTGCCCGCGTCTGATGCGCACACCTGCCATAGGTTCTACCAGTCCATTAAATATGGTAATAGGAATGCTGTCGAAGGTAGCCTCTATTCGATGTTCGCCCGTTTGGCTGCCTGCTGCAAAAAAAATATCGAAATCTATCTCACCGATGCCTTCAGGGCTGCCTTTGATGTGCAGGCGGATGCTTTCATTGCTTGCAGCGCGGTTGTGAAGACCGTAAATGTGTCCTCTGATTTGATTTAAATTAAGGGTCGCCACTTCCTGATAACGGTTTTTTTCGCGGTAATGTATTTCACTATTCGACAATTGGATGGTGTCTATGCGCACTTCAAAGGGCATTTTGGCAAATTGATCGAGTGGAAACAAGCGTTTGTTGCCTAAGCGCGGAAAATTAGTGTCTAAAAATACATTACAGTCGAACCGATCAACACTGGCAAAACCTGCAAAAAAACCTTCTCCTGCAAATAACCTGCGCCATTGCGGTGCATGGATAACCACCTGACGAGCGGCATAGCTGTCATAGCTACGGCGAACGGGATAGCGTATGTAAAATTCGTTGATGTCCATATTCGGGCGCAGGCTGATGCTGTCCAGCATCAGACGGCGGCTAATCGGCTCGTAGAAAACAGTTCCTACCCGCAGTAAATCGCGATTGTTGGGGAGTCGCCACCGTACATTGCCTGCATGCAGATGAACAAATGACTGCTCATCGGTTTGGAAAGGCTGCTCTACGTGCAATAGGTGAATATCGGCGGCTAATCGCTCGCTTTTGAGTTGCGTGCGTGTTACGTACAGATTGCTGATGCGTGGATGTGCGAGCGGCGAAAAAGCCTGTTGCGCCGAGTCGGGATGCAACTGCACCTCGCCATTGACCAGCGATAAACTGCCCAATGCGGGCGCTTGTCCTTTCTGCCAGTTTTTTTCGGGCAGCGATAGCGATGCTTGCTTGAAACTGCCGTCAAAATCTTTGTGTTGCAGCGTTAGCTCGTTGAACTGAAGCTCTTGCAATGCTGCATCCGATAGCTGGGCATCTGCAAATGCCAGCGTAACGGGTTGTAGCTGTAGGTTTGTTTCTCCCGCGCGGAAGGCTTCGATCGCAGCTAATGAAATGGCTGTAGGGCTGTTGTGGATAGCTGAAAGCCGCGCATACAATTGCCTTGTTTGGAGGCGCATAGCGGCGGGTAGCTCCAGCCGCAGGCTATCGCTTGAGGCTGTTATTTGACCAATGTACAGGCTGTCGAAAGGCGTAGGCAATTGCTGTGAAACCCTGCCGACAAAGTGCCCTTGCAACTGATCTATCTGCAAAGTATCTATTTTGAGGTATTTGTGCCGCAGAAGCGATTGGGTATCCCATCCGCGCACAGATAACTGCCTGAGCGATAGTCGAGCCGAGTCGCCATGTACAGTGTAGAGTGTAAACTGCCGGAGTGCGAGCAGCCTCTTGTCTGTATCTATCTCAGGCTGACTGCCTGCTATGCGGTAGCCCTTCCAAAGCCCATAAATGCCGCTGCCTTCTTGTTTGAGCAAGGGCAGTTCGTCCGATCCGAAATTCATTGTGCCGTTGATCCCCCACAACTTGAGAAAGTCGTTATTGCTGCCTTTGAGGGTAACGGCTGCCTGCTGCATAAGAATTGCACCGCGCATTGACAGGGGAAATGGCGCTTGGTCTGTTGCGGGCTGTTCTACGGTCAGGCGCAACTCAGCGCTGACAAGCTGTAGCGTATCAAAAACAGGTTGCCAGTTGCCTTTGAGCAAGTGTCTGATATCCAGATTTTTCAGGCTGAAACTTTTAACATTGCCCTGCGCAGCGCGTATTCCACTATTATCCGTCCGAAAAGCAAAAGCCGTACCTGATGCCTGCAGCAAGCCATTGCGCGTTTGCAACTGTGTAACACCCAGTTCCAACTGTAGCTTTGCAAGTTGCAGTTTGCTTTCGCCAATACGCAGCCGGATCAGGCTTTCAGGTAGCTTTGCTGCCCACAAGTTGATCGCAGCAGGCAGCGAAAGTCGTTCTATTTGCAGATGGCAGCCCTTCAGGTGTACCGATTGCTGTGCATCTGTCATATTTAATTCGCCTTCACTAATTTTTAGTAGGTCTATTAATATACTGTTGTTCAGTGCGTTTAGCTCAGTTATTGGATTGCTCGCGCCGGCAGGCAGACGCATATTGACAACAGGTCGTTCCAATTGGAGGGTCGAGAAGTGCCATCGCTTCCCTTCTGCTACAGATTCCCATCGGTGGAGCTTTGCAACGAGCGAGTCAGTTTTCAGGCGCTGCTGCCAGGTGCTACTCTGTCGTTCCCTGAGGGTAATGCCCGCAGCAGTTAACTGCGCTGGATGCGATGTCAGCCGCAGATACCGCAGATGCACATTGTAGAGGCTATCGCCGATAAAGAATCGTTGGTTGCGCAGTGTCAGTACTGCATTTTTCAGCTTTGGAAAGCTAGCACTCGCCGAGGTATCGGGCAATGCAAACGCAAAAGAGTCCAGTCCGAAGTCTAAATGCGGAAGCAGTAGTTTGGGGCTTTTGCCTTGGAAAAGTGCAAATGCACCCTGTTGTAAATAGAACTTGCCAATAGCTACACTGTCAAAAACTGTTGCCATAATTTTGAGAAATGTGCGATCCGGTTGCCAACTGCCTGCTTTGGATGCTGCATCTGCCGCACGATCAATGGCTATATCCGGCTTAATGATTTGCAAATTCTTAATAATCAGACTATTGTCATTATAGGCTCTCGCAAAATCAACGCCTTCGAGGCTAAGCTCCGGCACGCTCATCTGATAAGCATGCTTATGTGCAGGAAGTCTCTGGCGAGGCAGTAGGCGAAAATTGCGAAATGTGATAGCCGATTTTTGTGTGCTGATTTCCAGTTTATCAAAAGTAAACGCATGAAGGCTGTCGGGCAGCATAATTTCCTGACCGTCAATACTTAGGTCAAAACCATCGGCGTAGAAAATCTTTTTGCGGTTGTGTACCGAAGCCGAATCAATGACCAGATTTTGCAGCACAAAATTGATATGCCTGAAACGGTAGTTGGTAGTGCTTGCTTCACCATGCTGCACGAAGCCAAAAGAAGCCTGATAGAGTGCAAAATGTTTGATCTGAAATTTGTCTAAATAATTTTTAATCAGCAGGTAAAGATTGCCCGTTTCGCGCGAGAAGGTCGGATTTTTTTGTGCCGACTGTGCAAAACTTTCTACTTCGATATCTGGCTTGATAAAAGTTAAGCCGATGATATTCAACTCTCTGGTAAAGTAGATCTGCCAGAGACTTTCTGTTTCCAATGCAACAGATTTTACCCGCAGTGAATAGCGGTTGGCAACCGTTGCAGTATTGATAGGATGAGGGAGGATCGCAAGTTGCGAGAGTTGTAACTTGTTTTTAAGCACTTCAAACTGTAGATCTTCATACTGTACTGTATATTCCCCCTTAGTTTCTCTGACTATCAATTCAGCGATTGCCTGCCCCAAGAGTTGGTCAGTGTAAGATTGCAGCCACTTTGTAAATAAAAAGAATGCCGAAAAAGCTACCAGTGTTGCCACCAGCCGAAAGCGTTTCCGTTTCCTTAAAAAGTACATAAAGCCCTTTTGGTGCATTATTGTTCCCGATCAGCTAATCCAAGACCCAAAATAATGCCTCATTTATGGAATTCAACAGTTTTTGTGAACAGCATTTTTTTGCAGCCCATTTTAGGTTTAACAGACAGATTCATTAAAGTTTAAATTTAACTTAGGTGTTATAAAATGTTATATATCAATATTTTATGATTTTCATTTGTGTAAAATCTTACGCTGAAAAAACATTTTTAAAGTTCAAAATCAACATTTTTTGAGAAGAGAATGGCGTTAAAATTGCGATCTGTGGGAGAAAAAGAATAAAAAGTGGGAGAAAGTGGGAAATTGTGGTTGATTTTTTGAAATGAATTCTTAGCTTTGTCTCATAAAGTTAAAGTGATGCTTTAAGTTTTTAGAAATGCCTGTATTTAGTGGCGAATATGAATGTAAGTTAGATGCAAAAGGACGACTGGTTTTACCTGCTAAAATCAAGGCTGCCCTACCTGCGGAAGCGGCAGCGACTATTGTATTGACGCGTGGTTTCGAGCCTTGCATCATCTTATATTCCTTGGTATACTGGAAAGAACTGTCCGAACGGGTAATTGCGCTGAATGAGTTTGTGGAGGAGTATCGCAATTTTCAACGGAATTTTTTTCGAGGTAATACCGAAGTCGAACTGGATTCAGCAGGGCGTTTTTTAGTGCCGCGTACCATGCTCAAATATGCCAATATCGAGAAAGATGCTATCGTAGTTGGTGCAGGTAATCGTGTAGAAATTTGGCAACCGGATGCCTACGAAGCCTCGTTGGTGCAGGATGCTAAGCAGTTTTCACAAATGGCAGAGCGTGTTTTTGGTAGGGAGGACAAATTACAATGAGTGAATACCACATTCCGGTGCTTTTGCAACCAAGCGTGGAAGCACTTATTACCAACCCTAACGGCACTTATGCAGACTTGACTTTTGGTGGTGGAGGACACAGCCGTGCGATCATTGAAAAACTCGAAAATGGGAGGCTTTTTGCTTTCGATCAGGATTGGGACGCAGCCGAGCAAGCCGCTAAAATTGACTATAAAGGCTTTACCTTTATCAGGTCTAATTTTCGTTTTGCCAAACGTTATCTGAAAGTTTACGGCGTAACAGCATTAGACGGCATACTGGCAGATCTGGGCGTTTCCTCGCACCAGTTTGACCAAGCAAAACGCGGCTTTTCCATTCGGTTTGATGCGCCTTTGGACATGCGCATGGATAGGGAACAGCCTGTTTCGGCAGCCGACATCATCGCCAACTACGATGTAGCAGCCTTGCACAAAATGCTTGGACGCTACGGTGAGATTACCAATGCCAAAACACTGGCAGAAGGCATCGTAGCGGATAGGGCGCGCAAGCCGATCCTGACCATTGCAGACCTACTGGCTGTTTTGGAGAAATTTGCGCCCCGATTTAAGGCATACAAATATTACGCACAGGTTTTTCAAGCCTTGCGTATAGAGGTCAACGATGAAATGGGTGCGCTGCGCGACATGTTGCAACAGGCAGCAGAGTTGCTCAAACCCGGTGGTAGGCTGGTGGTGCTTTCCTACCACTCGCTGGAAGACCGATTAGTGAAAAATTTTATCAACAAAGGAAAGTTTGAAGGCGAGGTAGAAAAAGACCTCTACGGCAACGAAATCAAACCGCTAAAGGCACTCAACCGACAGGTAATAAAGCCTTCGGAAGAAGAAATAAAACAGAACAACCGCGCCCGCAGTGCAAAAATGCGGATAGCAGTCAAAACATAAACAGTTATGGCACTAGCAGTAAACAGACCTAAAAGGCAGCAAAATACGCAGGGCAGGCTACTTACCCGGCTAAAGGCAGCACAGCCCGGAAAAATTTTGAGTGGATGGGTAGGTTATTTCCTATTGATGGCAACATGCGGGCTGCTTTACATAGCTAACCTGCATTATGCCGACCGAAACATACGCACACTCAACCGCCTGAGGAAAGAGGTTGCAGAGTTTCGCACCGAGTACACGATGCTTCGCGCACAGTTCATTATGGGCAGTAAGCGAGGAGTCATTTCAACCAAAGTCAATCAGTTGGGGCTGGTCGAAAACGACAAGCCCGCATATGAATTGACAGCAGACAAATAGCAATAAATTTACCCCTTATTATTTGTACAAACCAAATAACAGATGTTCCCGATTGACCATGCCTTCTGCTGAAGGCACAACCAATTGTTGTACTTATTAGAAACAGGAAAAAAGTGAGCAAAAGCATTCGCAATTCCATCTTATCGCGTGTACGCCTTGCCTTCTACGGCATGGTAGGAATCTCGGTACTTGTCCTGTTGAAAATTCTGGTGATTCAGGTCTGGCAAGGCGAACTCTGGGAGAAGAAAGCCAGCGAAAACGGCGTTTCTTTCCAGAAGATCAAAGCTAACCGTGGTAATATTCTTGCAGACGACGGCAGCCTGCTGGCTACCAATTTGCCTTACTATCGGCTGGCAATAGATCCATATTTCTCTAAGGATACGGTCTTTAACCGGAATATAGATACCCTTGCTGCACTGCTTGCTGAACGCTTTGGCGAAAAAACTAAACAGCAATGGATAAAAGAATTGGTGGCTGCACGTGCCGATAAGAAACGCTATAAAATTCTTACCAAAGAACCTTTTGACTATTTGCTGAAAGATGAAATCAGCGCTTGGCCAATGGTAAGCATGGGGCGCAAAGCAGGTATATTCTTCGAAAAAACAGAACGCAGGTTTAAGCCCTTCGACAACCTCGCACGCCGTACCATTGGTTTTGTACAAGAAGACAGTGGCAAAAAAGTAGTTGGACGCGGGCTGGAGTTTAGCTTCCAGCACGTCTTGGCAGGCCGCGACGGGCAGGCTATCTTCCAGAAAATCGGAACAGAGCAGTGGAAACCCGTCAATGATGGCTCTTACATCCGCCCCGAAGATGGTTTAGATATACAGACAACTATCAACATAGATTTACAGGCACATGCCGAGCAGGCGCTGCAAAAGGCACTTGCTGCACGCAATGCGGATTTTGGCTCAGTGATAGTTATGGAGGTAAAAACAGGGGCTGTTAAAGCAATTGTCAACTTGAGTAAAGACAAAAATGGAAGGTATGTAGAAGACAACAACTACGCAATAACAGGACTTGCCGAGCCGGGCTCTACCTTTAAAATTGCCACAATGGCAGCTTTGATGGAAGAAGCTAATATCAGCCTGACCGATACAGTGCAGACCGGCAACGGAATCTACCAGTTTTTTGGAGATGCTATAATGACGGATACTAAAAAAGGTGGCTACGGCAGATTGACAGTGAAGCAGGCTTTTGAGTACTCTTCTAACATCGGTATTTCTAAACTGGCTTTCAAATATTTCCGAAAAAATCCTGAGCGATTTTTGGAATATTTAGACAAGTTCGGGCTGACACAAAAGTTAGATTTTCAGATGATTGGCGAGCCTGCACCTTTTGTTAAGCGCCCCAACGATCCTACATGGAGCGGTGCAACGCTCCCATGGATGTCTATTGGTTATGAACTGCAACTCACTCCACTGCACACACTGACATTTTGTAATGCACTTGCCAACAATGGCTACATGGTAAAGCCGTACATTGTTAAGCGAGTAATGAACGGAAACAAAGTTGTCAAAGAATTTGAAACAGGTGTGAAAGGCGACAAACTGGTTTCCGCCAATACGGTAGCCAAAATGCGCGAGCTGATGGTAGGCGTAGTAGAAAACGGAACAGCTAAAAGTATTCGCAGCGAGTATTTCAAAATTGCAGGTAAAACCGGAACATCGGAAAAAGTGGTGAGCGGCTCTTACACAGAAAAGCACTACACCTCTTTTGTAGGCTACTTCCCTGCCGAAAAACCAATCTACAGTTGTATCGTGATTGTGGATAGCCCTGAAGGCGGCTACGGAGCAACAGCAGCAGCCCCTGTCTTCCGCGACATTGCAGACTTTGCCTACTCGCAGCGACTAACCCGCGAACTAGTTCCGGAGGATAAGATAGCAGTACAGTTACCCGCTGTACCTAAATCAGGCTATCAGCCCGATTTGAATCTGATCTCAGAAAAATTGAATATTGTCAAGGCGAGCTATACCGCTGAGCCGTGGGTCTATGTACGCACGGGTAGCGATACCCTGAAAATGTTAGGACATAGGATGCAGGCAGGCATCGTGCCTAACGTGGTCGGTATGACCATGCGCGATGCGGTTTACATTCTTGAAAACAAAGGATTGAAAGTCCTTTTTACCGGCAAAGGCAAAGTCAAACAGCAGTCCTTATTGGCAGGAACTAAATTCAACAAAGGCGATAGAATATTCCTGCGGCTGGGCTAATTTTTGCTCCAAGTCGGTCAGTTTTTAACTTAAAACCCGTTTAAAAATGAAGAAGAAAATCGTTTTCACCCTTCTATGGTTAGGCTTGTCATTAGGGCAAATCTTTGCAGCTACTGCACCTAAGGCAATGAGCGCCGAGCAGCGCGATGCAGAAAATGCAAAGATGCAAATCGAGCAGATGATGCAGCCGCAAGCAAATACCGACAAGCGCCAGATGCGCCTGATCCAGAAAGCAGAGCATAAAATGGATCAGTTGGCAGATAAGCTCCGCCAAATCAAGCGTCCGATGGATGACATTAAAGGCTTGCTGAAAACTATCGGCATCATCCTGATTATCATTGGTCTGGTTGGTATCGTACTGGGTGTACTGGGTATCGGTGGTGGCTATCCTGCGGGTGGCGGTGCACTGTTCCTCGGTCTGGTACTGTATCTGATTGCGCGATATGCGCTTTAAGAGGTGTTAAAACCTGATTGAATTTCAACCTGACGGGTTTTGTAAAGCCCGTCAGGTTTGTATAAATACACACAAACTTGATACGACTATTAAAACATTAGCTCACATATTGCCCGCCATCAATCCTATCAAGATACAGGGCGATACATCTGTTGCCATCGGGCAAATCGTTTTTGATTCCCGAAAAGTGGCGGCAGGGGATGTTTTCGTGGCGGTCAGAGGCACGCAAGCCGATGGACATGCCTTTATAGCGGCGGCAATACAGCGCGGGGCAGCCGCCATCGTATGCGAAACACTGCCTGAAACAGTACCTGCCGACTGCTGCCTCGTACAGGTGGCAAACAGCGCCGAGGCGCTTGGCAAACTGGCCGCTGCTTACTACGATTATCCTTCCCAAAAGTTGAAACTGACAGGCATCACGGGTACAAACGGCAAAACCACTACCGTTACCCTGTTGCATCAGCTTTTCACCAAATTAGGCTACAAAGTCGGGCTGATTTCTACCATTCGCAACCTGATTGGCGAGAAGGAAATACCCGCTACACATACTACCCCCGATGCGGTATCGCTCAACGCCCTGCTGGCGCAGATGATAGCCGACGGATGTACGCACGCATTTATGGAAGTAAGTTCGCACGCGCTGGTGCAGTACCGCACCGCCGGACTGACCTTTGCAGGAGCTATTTTTTCCAATATCACCCACGATCACTTAGATTATCACGGCACGTTCGATGCTTACATCCGCGCCAAGAAAATGTTTTTTGACGGATTGGATAAAAATGCTTTCGCATTGATTAATAAAGATGACAAGCGTGGCGCAGTGATGGTACAAAATACGGCGGGCAGGGTCAATACTTTTGCATTGCATTCCCCTGCCGACTTCAAAGGCAAGGTGCTGGCAAACACCGTTCGCGGCTTGCAAATGGAGATCAATGGCAGAGAAGTCTGGTTTCGACTCATCGGCGATTTTAACGCCTACAATCTGTTGGGCGTTTACGGCACCGCCGTTTTGCTTGGCCAAGATGCCGAGCAAGCGCTGACTATTTTGAGCCAATTAGACGGCGCGTCAGGCCGATTTGACCGCCTGATGGCAGCCAACGGCACAACAGCTATTATTGACTATGCACATACGCCCGATGCGCTGAAAAATGTGCTGCAAACCATTCAATCGCTGCGAGGGCAGCGCAAAGATTCCATCACTACCGTTGTAGGCTGCGGCGGCAACCGCGATGCGGCCAAACGACCTCTCATGGCGGCGATCGCTTGCCAATTCAGCGACCGCGTAATACTGACTTCCGACAACCCGCGCTTTGAAAAACCCGAAGCGATTCTGGCAGATATGGAAAGGGGCGTTCCTGTCCATGCCTCCAACCGCGTACAGGTGATTGCCGACCGCCGACAAGCTATCAAAACAGCTATTGCACAGGCAAAGGCAGGCGATATTATCCTGATTGCAGGCAAAGGCCACGAAGACTATCAAGAAATTGAAGGTGTAAAATTGCCTTTTGACGATAAAAAAATTGCAGCCGAGTATTTATCAACCCTAAACTAAACTGACAAGTGCTTTACTATCTGTTTCAATATCTGGACAAACAATTCGACCTGCCGGGCGCGGGCTTGTTCCAGTATATTTCGTTTCGGGCAGGTATGGCGGCTGTGGTTTCACTGCTCATAGGGATGACTCTCGGCGAACGAATTATCAACTACCTACGCCGCCTGCAAATTGGCGAAACCATCCGCGAACTGGGATTAGAAGGGCAAACCGAGAAAAAAGGAACGCCCACCATGGGTGGGATTATCATCATGGCAGCCATACTGATTCCCGTGTTGCTATTTACCCGCATTACCAACGTCTATATCGTGCTGCTGCTAATTACGACAATTTTTGCAGGACTGATTGGCTTTGCCGATGACTACATCAAGGTTTTCCTCAAAAATAAGAACGGGCTGCGAGGGCGCTTCAAAATCATAGGACAAATTACGCTGGGCATCATCGTTGGCACAACGCTGTATTTCAACGATTACGTAGTCGTACGCGACTACGACGATAAAGTTACCGCTGAAAATGTGGTGCAAGCCGTGCGACAAGGCAACTTTGCCGATGTCAAGTCCACCAAAACTACTATTCCTTTTGTCAAAAACAATGAGTTTGACTATGCCGACATCTGGCCGGTGGCAAATGACGACTTCCTTTGGGCGCTGTATGTAGGTGTAGTAACTTTTATCATCACCGCTGTTTCCAATGGGGCAAACATTACTGATGGTTTGGACGGGTTGGCGGCGGGCGCTTCGGCCATCATAGGCGTTACGCTGGCCGTACTGGCCTATGTTTCCGGCAACGTCATTACGGCTAAGTACCTCAATATCATGTATATACCGCATACGGCAGAGTTAACAATCTTCTGCCTTGCCTTTGTAGGCGCGTGCATTGGTTTTCTGTGGTACAACTCCTACCCCGCGCAGGTATTTATGGGCGATACAGGCAGCCTAATGCTGGGTGCGCTCATTTCAGTAATTGCCGTAGCTATTCGCAAGGAACTGATGATTCCCCTGCTGTGCGGCGTTTTTCTGGTAGAAAATCTGTCTGTTATGATTCAGGTATCTTACTTCAAATATACCAAAAAGAAATATGGCGAAGGGCGGCGCATTTTCCTAATGTCGCCCTTGCACCATCACTACCAAAAAAAGGGCATGCACGAAGTGAAAATTGTCAATCGCTTCCTGATTGCACAGGTATTGCTGGCATTGTTTACGGTTATTAGTTTGAAAATCAGATAATAGTAATTGAGCCTATGAAAATAGCGGCGTTGGGTGCAGCCGAAAGCGGCGTAGGAGCAGCAATCTTAGCTCGTCAGTTAGGATACGAAGTTTTCGTGTCTGACAGCGGCACCATTGCCGAACGCTACCGCCGCGAGTTGCAGCACTATGGCATTACCTTTGAAGAAGGCGGGCATACGATGGAACGCATCCTCGATGCTGACCAGATTGTGAAAAGTCCCGGCATACCCGACTCGGCACCTGTAACTGCCGCCGCTATTGCCAAAGGCATTCCCGTGCTTTCAGAAATTGAGTTTGCGGCGTGTTTTACCCCTGCCCAACTCATTGCTATCACAGGCACAAACGGCAAAACCACGACCACGCTACTCACCTACTACCTAATGAAAGCTGTCGGACAAAGCGCCGTGCTGGCAGGCAACGTAGGCGAAAGTTTTGCGCGACAAGTGGCGCTGGAACGCACAGAAGGCAAAAAAATTGACTGGTACGTGCTGGAAATCAGTAGCTTTCAATTGGATAACTGCTACCGTTTTCATCCGAATATCGCTGTGTTGCTCAACATCACGCCCGACCATTTAGACCGCTACGACAACAGCATGGAACTGTACGCGGCGGCCAAGTTCCGTCTGTTGCAAAACATGGACGCTTCCGACGCTTTCGTCTATTTCGCCCAAGACCCGATTCTTTCGGCAGAACTGGCAAAACGCAAGGTGGCCGCTCGGCATTACCCCATTACCGATGCGCAATTTGGCGACGGAACACTGACCATAGACGGCTACACCTTTGAGCATCTGCCGCTGGTAGGTCGCCACAATATGATTAACATGTCGGTTGCTATTCAGGCCGCGCTGCTGGCAGGCGCAAGCGCCAAGGCTATCCAAGAAGCGTTGCCCGGCTTTGTCAATGCGCCGCATCGCTTACAAAAAGTGTTTGAATATCAAGGCGTTACATTCATCAACGACTCCAAAGCGACGAACGTAGAGGCCGCTATCTATGCCTTAAACGCTTACCGCGAACCTATCGTGTGGATTGCAGGCGGCAAGGACAAAGGCAATGACTACGACCTGATGCGCGAATTGGTGCGGCGTAAAGTGAAGGCGCTTGTTTGCATGGGTGCAGATAACAGCAAACTGTACCGCTATTTCGCGCCGATTGTGCCGCAAATAGCCGATACGCACAGCATAGAGGAGGCGGTAGCAGCCGCTTATCGCTTTGCCGCGCCGGGCGATGTGGTGTTGCTTTCGCCCGCCTGCGCAAGTTTTGATTTGTTCAAAAATTATGAAGACAGAGGGCTGCAATTCGCCGCCGCCTGTCGGAAGTTAGGGGAAGCTATAACGATAGCGGACGCTTGAATTACAAACCTGACGCCGTAGTTCGTGTCCGCACGAACTACCCTTGATAAAAAAACAAATGTCGCGTGTGGAGACACACGCAACGGCAAATGATAAAACAATAAAAGACATGGAAAATGCAGCAAAACAAACGGCAGACGAGAGCGGACAAACCGCTGCGTTGCGGCGCAAGGTAGAACTCAAAGACATTTTTCAAGGCGACCCTGTGCTTTGGGGGGTTGTGTTTGCCCTCTCTGTGATTGGCATTTTGCTCGTGTACAGCGCCACAGGTACGCTCGCCTTCCGCTACATGGAAGGCGATACTGAAGCCTATCTGGTGCGCCACTCACTGCTGGTTTTAGTAGGTTTCATTGCCATGTGGTTTTGCAGTCGCGTGGACTATCGCATCTACTCGCGCCTGTCGCGGTTTGCGCTGCTGCTGTCCGTGCCGCTGCTGCTGGTAACATGGCGCTACGGCGTTACCCTCAACGACGCTACGCGCTGGATTACGATTCCTTACTTTAATCAAACTTTTCAGCCTTCGGATTTGGCAAAATTTGCGCTCATTGTCAATGTGGCAAGCATGTTGGCCAAACGTCAAAATGCCGTTCGTACCGATACGCAACGCGCTTTTACCCCTATTCTAATTTGGTGCGGCATCATTTGCGGGCTGATTGGACTTTCGGATTTGTCGGGGGCCATATTGCTCTTCGTTACCTGTATGTTGCTCATGTTCATTGGACGCGTGCCTTCGCGCTACCTGACTTCTTTGCTCATCGTTGGCGTAGTGGCAGGCATATTTGCCGTAGCAGTCGGGCAGCGCGGCGAAACTGCTAAGAGTCGTATTCAGGCATTTTTTGACTTAGATCAAATGCCTTTTCAGGCCGAGCAGTCGCACATTGCCATCGCTACCGGCGGATTTATCGGCAAGGGCCCCGGACAAAGCACACAGCGCAACTACATCCCACACCCTTATTCGGATTTTATTTTTGCTATTTTGGTAGAAGAATACGGCTTCATAGGCGCGGCGATAGTCATTGGGCTGTACCTAACCTTGCTTTATCGCGGGATGCTTGCCGCCGCCAACAGCGAACTTGCCTTTGGCGGCTTGCTTTCGGCAGGGTTAAGTTTCAGTTTGGTGTTGCAAGCCTTGGTCAATATGGGCGTAGCCGTTGGCCTCGTGCCTATTACAGGTTTGTCGCTGCCGCTGATTAGTATGGGCGGCACGTCTATGCTATTCACAGGCATATCTATCGGGGTAATCATTAGCGTCAGTCGCGGCGTTCGCACCATCAGACCCTTAGAAGCGCGTCAGGCAAGGCTCAAGTTTCAATAAATTCAAAATCGTAAATCGTTAGTTACCATGCGTTTGCAAAAAGTCATCATTAGCGGAGGAGGCACCGGCGGACATATTTATCCGGCCATTGCCATTGCGCAGGCTTTGCGGCAACGCGTGCCTAACCTGCAACTACTTTTTGTAGGTGCAGAAGGCAAAATGGAGATGGAAAAAGTGCCTAAGGCAGGTTATCCAATCGTTGGCTTGCCGATTCGCGGTTGGCAGCGCGGTCAGTGGAAAGCCAATTTGAGCTTCCCTTTCCGATTGGCGGCAAGCCTCTGGAAAGCCCGCCGCGTGCTGCAAGAGTTCCGCCCCGATGCCGTCATTGGCGTAGGCGGCTATGCAAGCGGCGCTATCGGGCAGGTGGCGGCGTGGAATAAAGTGCCTATTTTCCTGCAAGAACAAAATGCCTTTGCAGGACTGACCAACAAACTGTTGGCCAAGTATGCGCGGAAAATTTGTGTCGCCTATCCGGGCATGGAAAAATTTTTCCCCAAAGAGCGCATTGTGATGACGGGCAACCCCGTCCGTCAGGACATTAGCCATTTGGAAGGCTTGCGCGAAAAGGCAGCCGCTCGTTTTGGGCTGGATGCCGGTAAAAAAACAGTCTTGGCCATGGGGGGCAGTCTTGGCGCGCGCACCATCAACCAATGCCTGCAAAAAGAAGCGACCCGCCTACTGGCGGCAGGTTATCAGCTCATCTGGCAAACGGGAAAAGGCTATTACGAATCGCTGCGAAAGGCAATTTCGCCACAGCAAGGGCTGTATATCAGCGACTTTGTGTATGAGATGAACTATGCCTATGCGCTTGCCGATGTAGTCGTTTCGCGTGCCGGAGCGCTTTCCGTGTCGGAAATATGCGTAGCGCAAAAGCCCTGTATTCTGGTGCCTTCGCCCAATGTAGCCGAAGACCATCAGACCAAAAACGCCCTTGCGCTGGCAGAAAAAGGCGCGGCGCTGATGGTGAAAGACAGTGAAGCGGCAACACTGCTGGGCGATACGCTCATGCAATTGCTGGCGGATGAACCCAAACAAGAGGCGTTGAAAAATGCTATTCGCGCATTTGCACGTCCCGATGCGGCAATGAAAATTGCGAACATTATTTTGAACGAAACAAGTAAAGCATAAATATAAGGTGTTAGCCAACATTGGTTTTGTGTATTTCATCGGTATCGGTGGTATTGGGATGAGCAACTTGGCGCGTTGGTTCAAAGCCAATGGCTATGAAGTGGCCGGCTATGACCGCACCGCTACCCCGCTGACGGCTGCTTTGCAAGCCGAAGGCATGGATATACACTTTGAAGACGATGTTGCGCTGATTCCCACCGCGTTCCTTGAAAATCCGAAGGCAACGCTGGTGGTTTACACGCCCGCCATTCCCAACGAGCATCGGGAGTTAAACTACCTGAAAGCCAACGGTTTTGACTGTCGCAAACGCGCCTACGTATTGGGGCTGATTGCCAATGCGATGCGCTGTCTGGCAGTAGCGGGAACACACGGCAAAACAAGTACAAGCAGCACGCTGGCGCATCTGATACGCCAAAGTGGCGCGGACTGCGCGGCGTTTTTAGGTGGCATCGCGCAAAACTACCAAACCAACTTTTTGCTTAATCGCGGAGAAGCAGCAAAGGCTTGGGCTGTTGTAGAAGCCGATGAGTACGACCGTTCGTTCCTGCATTTGCAGCCACAAGCGGCAATTATCACCTCTACCGATGCCGACCATTTAGACATCTACGGGGAAAGTAGCCGATTGCTAGAAAGTTTTATAGAATTTGCGCATAATATTGACAAAAAAGGCTTTTTGCTTTTGCATGAAACCGTAAAAATTGATGCAAGCGCTTTGGGCGATATAGAAATTTGGCGATACGGCGCAGAAGCCGCCAATACGGCAGATGTGTGGGCAACCAATATCCGCGTCATCAACGGTCGCACCGTCTTTGACTGGGTTGTGCGCGGCCAAACCATTTTGCAGGATGCCGCGCTTGCCGTTCCGGGTATGCACAGCCTGAACAACGCGCTGGCAGCCTTGACGCTGGCTTGGAAAGTGGCAAGCATTGCGCCTGAATGCTTGCGAGGAGCGCTGGCAAGCTACAAAGGTGTTAAACGCCGCTTTGAAATTTGCATTGAATCCGATATCTTGACCTATGTGGACGACTACGCCCACCACCCAACAGAAATTGATGCGTTCATTGCCGCCATGCGGATGTGCTATCCGAACCGTCACCTGACTGTGGTGTTTCAGCCGCACCTATTTTCACGTACACGCGACTTTGCGGCAGGCTTTTCGGAAAGTCTCAGCCGTGCAGACCGCCTGATTTTGCTGCCGATTTATCCGGCGCGGGAGCTGCCGATGGAAGGCGTAAGTTCGGAGTTGATTTTCCGCCATGCCACCGTGCAGGACAAATATTTGATTACAGAACAAGAGCTGATGCCTTTGCTTCAGCAGTTAGATATTGATTTACTCGCTACGGTCGGCGCAGGTGATATTGACCGATTCGTACCGCAGATAATAGAAACATTCACCCTTAAAATCGTTTGACACATGCGCAGATTCAGACTCAAAAAACGGGCGAAGATAATACTTGTGGCAATCGCCATTTTTGCAGCCGTTGGTTTTGCAGGCAGGCAATACGCCCGCGTGGCCAATGGGCAGATACAAATCCAGATTGACTACGCCGAAGAGGGGCAACTGCTCACCGAAAGCGATATTGAAGCGATTGTAAATGACTTCCGTCGCGGCGATTCGCTTGTCACCCAACCGGGCACCATCAATCTGGTCGCATTAGAAAACCGCATCAGGCAGTACGAATTTGTGGAGGACTGTCAGGTTTCCCGCGACCTGAAGGGTACGCTGATTATCAAGGTAGCGCAGCGCAAGCCTGTTGCCCGCGTAATGCGCAACAAAGGCGGCAGCTATTACATTTCCAATGAAGGCAAAATGATTCCCACTTCGGATAAGTTCACCGCCCGCGTGCTAATTATTACCGGCGCCGGAACAGATGCGCTGTCTAATTTAGATACCTTAGTACAGCCTTACGGCAAAGCGTTGGTTGAGACGTTGAATTATATTGACAAAGACCCTTTCTGGAAAGCGCAAATTACGCAAATTGATATTGACGAGGATATGCACTTAACCCTATATCCTACTGTAGGCGAACAGGTGATTGAGTTCGGCGAACCTGCTGATGTTGAAAAGAAATTTCAGCGATTAGCGCTTTTCTACGACAAAATTGTCCCTGCCAAAGGCTGGACAGCCTACCGGAAGGTAAAGCTGGGCTTCAATAACCAAATCGTCTGCGAATGACCCAAAAACTGAACACGCGAAAAATATTAAACATCTACCATTATGAACGACAAAATCATCGTCGGCTTGGATATCGGAACGACCAAAATATGCGCCATTGTTGGTCGGTTGGATAATTTTGGCAAACTGGAAATCATTGGGATGGGAAAATCTGAATCCCAAGGCGTAAAAGACGGCGTTGTTTCCAACATCAGCAAAACGACAGTGAGCATTACAGAAGCCATCGCTGAGGCGGAAAAAAACTCTGGCATTGAAATTCGTGTGGTAAACGTAGGTATTGCAGGCAAGCACATTCGCAGCTATATACACAGAGGCAGCATTACCCGAAGCCGCAACGACGATGAAATTACCATTGAGGATGTCCACAGGCTCACCAACGACATGTATCGCACCGTAACCACACCGGGCAGCGAAATCATTCACGTAATGCCGCAACACTACACTGTGGACTACGAGGAGAACATCAAAGACCCCGTAGGTATGGCAGGGGTAAAGTTGGAGGCTGACTTTCACATCATTACGGCGCAAACCAATGCGGTAAAAAATATCAAACGGGCGGTAGAGCGCGCCGGCTTGCAAATTGAAAACATTATTCTCGAACCGCTTGCCTCCAGCCTTTCCGTATTGAGTGATGAGGAAAAAGAAGCGGGCATTGCCATTGTGGATATGGGTGGCGGCACTACCGACATCGCTATTTTTCACGACGGTATCATCCGCCATACCGCCGTTATTCCGTTTGGCGGAGAAATTATTACCAGCGACATCAAACAAGGTTGTTCGGTGCTGGAGAGCCAAGCAGAGCAACTCAAAGTACTGTTTGGCTCTTCGCTGCCGGCGGCAACCCCCGAAAATGTGATGGTGTCCATTCCCGGCTTGCGCGACCGTCCTGCCAAAGAAATTTCTGTGAAAAATTTGGCGCGCATCATCGAAGCCCGCGTAGAGGAAATTGTAGAAATGGTATATCTGGAAATTGTGCGTTCGGGTTATGCCAATAAGCTGGCGGGCGGCATTGTGCTGACCGGCGGCGGGGCTATGTTGCAAGGCATCCGCGAACTGTTTTCACTCAAAACAGGGCTGGATACCCGCATCGGCTATCCGAACGAGCATCTTGGCAAGAGCAAGCACGAAAACGTCAAAAGCCCGATGTTCGCCACCTCCGTCGGGCTGGTGCTGGCAGGCTTTATGACCATTGATGAGCGCGAAGATAACTACTTGAAAAGCCCGAAGATCAGCGGTGTGGAAAGCTACTCCTACGGCAGTGGCGGCAGCCGCCCTTCCGCTTCCAGCTTCTTAAGAGACATCCTTCAGAAAACCAAAGACTTACTGATTGATGACTTTGACGACGGCAAATACTAATCCCAGCCTTTCACACCAAACGACATACAACTATGAAAGAACTAAAATACGAATTTGACATGTTCGCTAATACCGATTCCATTATCAAGGTAATCGGAGTAGGCGGAGGCGGCAGCAATGCCGTAAACCACATGTATCGTCAAGGTATTCGCGGCGTGGATTTCTACGTTTGCAATACCGACCTTCAAGCGCTGCAACTTAGTCCCGTACCTAACAAGGTACAACTGGGCGCTAACCTGACTTCGGGGCTGGGTGCAGGAGCGAATCCTGAAAAAGGGCGCAACTCTGCCATCGAAAGTAAAGAAGAAATCCGCAAGATGCTGACGGGCAATACTAAAATGGTGTTTATTACCGCCGGCATGGGTGGCGGCACAGGCACGGGTGCCGCCCCTGTTATCGCTGAAATAGCTAAGGAAATGGGCATCCTCACGGTAGGCATTGTTACGGCGCCTTTCCAATTTGAAGGCAAGCCCAAGCAAATTCGCGCCGAGCAGGGCATTGCCGAACTGCGCAAATATTGCGATACCGTGATTGTGATTCTGAATAATAAGTTGCGCGAGATTTATGGCAACACCACCATGCGAGATGCCTTTAATCAGGCCGATAACGTGCTGACCAAAGCGGCCAAATCAATTGCGGAAATCATTACCGTTCCCGGCATTATCAACGTGGACTTTGAAGACGTGCGCACGGTGATGAAAGATTCAGGCGTAGCCGTGATGGGGTCTGCTGTTGCAGAAGGCGATAACCGCGCCCGTCGTGCCGTAGAAGCTGCCATAACTTCGCCGCTGTTGAACGATACGGATATCTTCGGTGCGAAGTATATCCTGCTTAGCATCATGGTAGGCGATGAGGATACCTTCCAGTTTGAAGAGTTGGAAGAAATTACCCAATACGTACAGGAACAAGCCGGCGAAAATGCCGAAATCATTTTTGGGCAAGCTGTAGATGAATCGCTGGGCAAAGCCATTAGCGTTACGGTCATTGCCACAGGTTTTCAGGAACACAACGAAATGGAGCAACGTGCGGTTTATGATTTGGCTACCAGCAAGCGGATACAAAACCCAATTAAGGAACTCAACAAAAAAGTGCCGCTGATTTTTGATAATGAAGCAGACTTTTTTGATAAAGACGATGAAGCTGTTCAGCCGCCGCCTAAACCCATGAAAACACCGCCGCCCAAAGCGCCCACAAAAGTGGTGTACAAGCTCGATGGCGAAGAATTACCTCCTCCAATGGCTATAGAATCGGACGAAGATCTGCGCCGCCGCCTGTTGGAAGAGCAGTATAAGTCGCGTTTGCAGCGCATGGAAAATGCCAAATCTATTCACGAGTTGAGCAATCAGGAACTCAATGAAAAGAAAGATGTGCCGGCGTATTTGCGCCGCAATATCAAGTTGAACGATGTGGATCATTCATCCGTTAATTCTGTTTCACGCATGAATATTACCGACGGCGACCATATGCTGGGGAATAACCGCTTCCTGCACGATAACGTAGATTAATCCGACTGTTTTTGCGTTGTATTTACCCTTATTGCTGCCAAGCCGCCCCGAAAGAGGCGGCTTTTTTTAGTTTACCCGAATAACTTGCTACCGATGCGCACCATGTTGCTGCCCTCTTCCAGTGCGATGCGGTAGTCGTTGCTCATGCCCATAGATAAAATTTGCACGTCGGGTAGCCAGAGTCGCAATTTTTCAAAGGTTTCGCGCAGACCTGCAAATTCGCTGCGCACCTGTGCCATATCGTCCGTGTTAGATGCCATGCCCATCAAGCCCGCAATGCGGATATTTTCCAGCTCCAGCAGTTCGGGCAACTCCAGCATAGCAAACAGCTCTCGCTCGTCTAATCCGAATTTGGTTTCCTCCTGTGCAATGTGCATTTGCAGCAGGCAAGCGATGGTGCGGTTATTTTTGGCTGCCTGTTTGTTGATCTCCTGTAAGAGTTTGAAACTGTCCACCGAGTGCACCAGCTCGACAAAGGGAGCAATGTATTTTACCTTGTTGCTTTGCAAATGTCCGATCAGATGCCACTGAATATCAGCGGGCAGCGCCTTGTGCTTGGGTACCATCTCCTGTACGCGGTTTTCGCCAAAGATGCGCAGCCCCAAATCGTAGAGGGCTTGCAAGTCCTCTTGCGGACGTGTTTTAGTAACGGCTACCAGCGTAGCCTCATAAGGCTTCAGTTCGTCTAAAATCTGGTGGATAGTGTCTGTGCAGATCATACGGCGAATTTAGGCAGAAGCGAGCGTAGCAACAACGATAAGCAAGCATAGACACAAAATTTTGCAATGCACCAACTCATGCGTACCTTTAAACGTATCAAGTCCAAAATAGCAATTCAAGTATGAAAAAATTTCTGATAATTGGTGGCATTGTATTGACTATAGCGCTGCTCGGTGGAGGCTGGTTTGCTTATTTTGCAAGCTACAGCGAGGGCTATCGTGCTGGTAAAGTGATGAAAATCAGTCGCAAAGGAATATTATTTAAAACATGGGAAGGACAGTTGAACGTTGAGGGGATCACGAGCAGTACAGGAAAAGCAGGCGGAAACCTGACCAGTACATGGGAGTTTTCGGTAGAAGATCGCTACAAAAATGTTATTGACTCCATCCAAAAAGCGATGGACGAAGACAAGCGCGTCAAACTCTACTACGAAGAAAAGTTCTACACCTATCCTTGGCGCGGAGATACCAAGTACCTGATTACCAAGATAGAAGTATTAGACTAAGAGTCTAAAAGCGCACATTCAAAACCGGACGCAGTTGGAGGTCTTTGTAGATTTCTGACTGATCCGGTTTTCTGTTTCTGAAGAGCATTTTGCCTTGCGCCTCCGCACAATGAACTATTGGCTTATGCCCGCGAATACATAGATTTAAACATGTGCTAATCTACACAGCCACTTTTTCTTTGACAAATGGACGAACGATCAGTCGGGTGGCGCGGTCGTAGGTAAAATAGTTCCAGATCCAGTTCATCAGTACGACCAACTTGTTGCGGAAGCCAATGATATAGAGCAGGTGGACAAAAAGCCACACAAACCATGCAAACAGCCCCTGAAAGCGGAAACCGGGCATCTCCACAACGGCACGGTTGCGCCCAATAGTTGCCATACTGCCTTTGTCAAAATATTTGAAGGGCTTCATCGGTTTATTGCGAAGGATGCGCAGCAGGTTGTCTGCCAAGAGTCTGCCCTGCTGCATAGCAACAGGCGCTAATTGCGGATGCCCGTTCGGATGTTCTTCCGTAATAACAGCGCTGATATCGCCGACAGCAAAAACATTTTCAAAGCCTTTCACCTGATTGAATTCATTGACAATGATGCGGTTGCCGCTCGTAATGACTTCCTGCGGCAATCCTTCGATCAGGTTGCCCGTTACGCCTGCCGCCCAAATGACGGTTCGTGCCATAATTTTACGTCCGTTGCTAAGCGTAACTTCTTTGCCGTCGTAGTCTGTCAGGCGCGTGTTAAGCCAAACCTGTACTTTGAAGCGTTCGGTAAGGTACTTATACGCCTTTTTGCTGGATTCTTCCGACATAGCGCCCAGCAGGCGGTCGCTGCTTTCGACTAGGTGAATATCCATCTGGCGGAAATCCAGTTCGGGGTAGTCTTTGGGCAGCACATGCAGTTTCAACTCGCCGAGCGCTCCGGCAACCTCTACGCCCGTCGGGCCGCCGCCTACAATCACGACATCTATCAGGCTTTGCTGTTCGTCAATATTTTTGACCAACAATGCCCGCTCAAAGTTTTGCAGCAACTGACTGCGCAGGTCTAAAGCCTGATGCAGTTGCTTCATCGGGAATACCAACTGCGCCAGTTTTTCATTGCCAAAGTAATTGGTTTTCGTACCTGTGGCAATAACCAAATAGTCATAGCGCAATTCTCCAATAGAAGTAGCAATGATATTTCGTTCAGTATCAATGCGATTGACAAGCCCGTAGCGAAAATGGAAATTGGGCGTTTCTTTGAATAGCTTGCGCAGCGGGCCGGCGATAGAGTCCGGTTCTAAGCCCGCAGTAGCCACCTGATAGAGCAGCGGCTGGAAGGTGTGGTAATTGTGGCGGTCAAAAAGTACGATTTGAACGGATTTATTGGCTAATTTTTTAATCATTTCAATGCCTGCAAAACCACCGCCAATAACGACGACACGCGGCAACTGCGTTTCGGGAATAGACATAGTGGTTTCGCCGTGAATCTGTTCTAAATCTATTTGATGAATCTCAGGATGTTCTAAAGGCTGCATGACAAACAAGTTTGGTCGTTTCTATCCTTGTACGCAAAAGGCGGGGAAAGAGTATATTTCACACGAAGTTTTTTGCCTGAATTTTGATGATGCGGAGAATGATGAAAGCTATCAAGGAAAAGTATATTGCACACGTATATTTGCGACAACATCACACAGTAGGACTTTAACCAAACACACTATGTCTTTCGGAATTTTTCAAGTGCCGCCGCCTGCTAATGAACCCGTGAAAAGCTATGCGCCGGGTTCGCCCGAAAAGCAGGCGCTCAAAGCCGCTATTGCCGACATGCGCAGCCGCACCGTTGATATACCTATGTACATCGGCGGCGAAAAAATTTACACCCAAACCAAGCACCGCCTCGCGCCTCCGCATGACCACCAACATACACTCGGCCACTTTTCCGTTGGTGACAAAGGACATGTAGAGCATGCGATCAACGCCGCGCTCGGAGCCAAAGAAGCATGGGCTGCCATGCCTTGGGAGCATCGCGCTGCCATTTTCCTGAAAGCTGCCGACCTGATTGCAGGCCCTTACCGCGCCAAGCTGAACGCCGCCACGATGCTGGGACAATCTAAAAATGCTTTTCAGGCAGAAATTGATTCGGCTTGCGAAATCATAGACTTCCTGCGCTTCAATGTGTACTTCATGCAGGAAATTTATCGTCAGCAGACGGCAAGCGCGCCCGGCATCTGGAACAGACTGGAACACAGACCGTTAGAGGGCTTCATTTTTGCCGTTACCCCTTTCAACTTTACGGCAATCGCGGGCAACCTGCCTACTGCGCCTGCGATGATGGGCAACACCGTCGTCTGGAAACCTGCCTTTACGCAAGTCTATTCGGCCAACGTACTGATGGAAATTTTCCGCGAAGCAGGCGTTCCCGATGGCGTAATCAACCTGATTTATGTGGACGGACCGGAAGCGGGCGAAGTCGTATTCAAGCACCCTGACTTTGCAGGGCTGCACTTTACGGGCAGCACGGGCGTATTCCGCCACCTCTGGCAAACCATCGGCAACAATTTGCCGGTTTACAAAAGCTATCCGCGCATTGTGGGAGAAACAGGCGGCAAAGACTTCGTAGTCGCGCACAAGTCCGCCGATGCAAAGGCATTGGCTACGGCGCTCGTTCGCGGCGCGTTTGAGTACCAAGGACAAAAATGCTCGGCAGCATCCCGCGCCTACATTCCCACCAACCTCTGGGAGGAGGTGAAGCAATACATGATTGCCGATCTGGAAAGTATGCGCATGGGTGGCACAGAAGACTTTCGCAACTTCATCAACGCCGTTATTGACGAAAAAGCATTTGACAAAATTGCCGGCTACATTGAGCAGGCAAAGCAAGACGCGGGCGTAGAACTCGTTTGGGGCGGCAACTGCGATAAGTCCGTAGGCTACTTCATCCAACCGACCGTGCTGAAAGTAGAGGACAACCAATACCGCACGATGGTCGAGGAAATCTTCGGGCCTGTACTGACGGTGTACGTCTATCAGTCCGAACGCTTTGAGGAAGTGCTGGAACTGACCGACCAAACCTCGCCTTACGCGCTCACAGGCGCTATTTTTGCGCAAGACCGCTACGCCATTGAGCTGGCTTCGCGCAAATTGCAAAACGCTGCGGGCAATTTCTACATCAACGACAAGCCAACGGGTGCAGTTGTAGGGCAGCAGCCCTTTGGCGGAGCGCGCGCTTCGGGTACTAACGACAAGGCAGGCGCAATTTACAACCTATTGCGCTGGGTTTCTACGCGCACCATCAAGGAAACATTCGTGCCACCCACCGACTATCGCTATCCGTTCATGGCAGAAGAATAAATTTTCAACCTGCCGTTCATTAAAAGCCTCCCTGCCAACCGTGCAGCGAGGCTTTTTCATTGCTTTTGATTAAATTTTGCAGAGCAATACCAACCATGCACTACCTCAAACAAGAACTTTACGAACAAGTCCGACAAGACCTCGCCATTTTCGATTTCATTCAGGAAAATGCGCTGGACGGACTTTGGTTTTGGGATTTGGAAAACCCCGAGCACAAATGGATGAACCCGCGATTCTGGCGGGCGCTGGGCTATAACCCCGATGAGATGCCACACCTGACATCAGTGTGGCAACATATCATCCACCCCGACGATCTGGAAAAAGCTAAAATACTGATTGGCAGGCATCTGGAAGATCCTTCGCAGCCCTACGAGCAGGAAGTGCGCTACCGCCATAAGCAAGGACATACCGTTTGGATTCGCTGCAAAGGCACTGCTATCCGCGATGCTACGGGCAAACCTATCCGCTTTTTAGGAACTCATATAGATATTACCCAAGCAAAGCAAGATGCTATCAAAGCCCAACAGGAGGCACAGTTTCTCAAAAGCGTTTACGATAACCAGTCAGTTTTTATCGTCGAGCTGGATCGGCACGGCAACTACACATTTGTCAATAACTACTACAGAGATTTCTTTCAGTGGGACGACAACAACCTGATCGGTACTTCGTCGCAGATCGGCATTGTTCCTGAGGACATTCCCAAGCTGCATGAAGTTGCCGACAAATGCTTCAGCCAACCGGGAGTCAAAGTAAAAGTGGAGCTTTCCAAAGAGATCAACAATATCCGATCTACTGCTCTGTGGGAATTTATCTGCCTGCCTAACCCTGCGGACAGCAACGATTTGCGGATCCTGTGCATC
The DNA here is from genome assembly GCF_053489755.1 of Rhodoflexus sp. NCBI lineage: Bacteria > Pseudomonadati > Bacteroidota > Cytophagia > Cytophagales > Thermoflexibacteraceae > Rhodoflexus > Rhodoflexus sp. Next base: position 7,012 of record NZ_JBRCHD010000046.1, on the reverse strand, counting down.
GGCTACGACATCAGCGAACAAAAACTAACCGAAGAACACCTGCAACGCGTTTCCTTGCTGCTCAACGATGCGCAGCGCATTGCCAAAATGGGCGCGTGGGAGTTAGACCTTGCAACCGGTCGCACCTTTTGGACGGATGAAGTCTATGCTATTCACGAAGTAACTAAAGATTTTGACCATAATAAAGACACAGCTATTAGCTTTTACCATCCCGATGACCAGCCTGTTATCAGCCGCGCTATTCAGGATGCCCTCGACAAACAGCTGCCCTTTGATGTAACCTGCCGTTTCATTACTGCCAAAGGCAACCATCGCTGGGTACGCGCTTCGGGCTATCCTGTCGTTAAAGAGGGCAGAGTAACACGACTGACGGGTATGTTTCAGGACATTACACAAAGTGAAGAAGACAAAGCCACCATCAGGCGCGAACAACAGTTTTCGCAAAAGTTGCTTGAGAAAATGGGCGATGGCTTTTTAGTGATTAGCAGTACAGGGCAAACGCTCATTGTCAATGCGGCGCTTTGCCAAATGACAGGGTTTTCTTCAGAAGAACTGGTGGGTAGCTATCCGCCCTATCCCTATTGGCCCGCAGACGAAACAGCCACAATAGAGGCAGTTTTCAAGCCGTCTGTTGAGGCACAAGGCGGTAACTTTGAGTTGATTTTTTGCCGAAAAAACGGTGAAAAATTCCCTGTAATTGTTTCCGTAGGTTCTATCAAAGATCCTTCAGGGGAGGTTACTAATTATTTTGCAAGCATTAAAGACATCAGCGAGCGCAAAAAGGTAGAAGAAGAACTGCGCCAAAGCCGCGACCAGTTTCAGTCGCTGGTGGACAATATTCCGGGCATTACCTATCGCTGCAAAGCCGACGAGCAGTGGACAATGATTTACATGAGCAGGCAAATAGACGTACTCAGTGGCTACCCTGCCGAAGATTTTATTGGCAATGCTGTCCGTAGCTATGCCAGCGTGCAGCATCCGGACGACCAGCCAATGATACGGCAACGAACACTGGCTGCCATTGCTGCCAATCGTCCGTTTGAACTGGAATACCGCGTTCTGCACCGCGACGGCAGTATTCGCTGGGCTTATGAAAAAGGTATCGCCATCCGAAATGCCACAGGAGAGATTGATTATCTGGACGGATTTATTCTTGATATTACGGCGCGCAAACTGGCAGAGCAGGAACTTATACGTACAAAAAATCTGCTCGACCAGACCAGCAAGGTGGCGCAGGTAGGTGGTTGGGAATATCTGCTCGATACAAAAAAAGTTATCTGGACAGATATTGTCAGGAAAATACACGAAGTACCTGACGATTATGTGCCGGATTACAACTCTGCTGCGGGATTTTACACTCCCGAAAGCATAGAACTTCTACGACAGGCAATAGATCGCTGTCAGCAGTTTGGCACGCCCTACGATCTGGAGTTGCATATCATTACAGCCAAAGGACGCAAAAAATGGGTGCGCGTCATAGGCAATGCAGAAATGGAAGACGGGCGCTGCGTGCGGATGTACGGCACTTTTCAGGACATAGACCAGCGCAAGAAAATGACGCTCCAGTTGGAAGAATCGCGCCAAAGAGCCGAAGAAGCCAATCGCGCCAAATCGCAGTTTCTGGCTAATATGAGCCACGAAATCCGCACACCTCTCAATAGTGTCATTGGTTTTTCCGAGCTGCTGATGCGTACCTGTATGAGTGAAACCCAACAACAGTATATCAAGGCGATTCATCAGTCGGGCAATACGTTACTCAATCTGGTAAACGATATTCTGGATCTGTCTAAAATTGAGGCGGGCAAAATGGAACTTGTATCCGAAAAGACCGACCTCTACAAACTGAGCAGCCATGTAACAGAAATCCTGCGCTTCAAGACCAACGAAAAGCATTTGGAACTGCTGCTGCGCATTGCACCACAAACGCCGCGTTATGTGTGGATAGATGTTGTCCGTATCAAACAGGTACTAATCAACCTGCTAGGCAATGCCATCAAATTTACACATCAGGGCGAGATAGAACTGCTCATCAGACCCGTTGGCCATGTGCAGGAGAACAGCCAATGGCTTGAGTTCTCTGTGCGAGATACCGGCATTGGCATCCCGCCCGAACGACAAAAACAGATTTTTGAAGCCTTTGCGCAAGCTGATGCCTCTACCACGCGCCAATATGGAGGCACAGGACTTGGACTGACCATATCCAACCAACTGCTCGCCCTCATGGGCAGCAAGTTGCACTTAGAAAGTAAAGTAAACGAAGGCAGCCGTTTCTATTTCCGCCTCAAGTTGCCAGTAGAGAGCGAGCAATGGACTCCTCCAGCCAATCTACCATTTAAAAAAGCGCTAATCGTAGATGATAATGCCTCGAGCAGCCTCATTTTACAGGAAATGCTGGCTGAAGGTGGTATTAAAGCCGATATAGCCGAAGACGGTATGTATGCGCTTAAGCGACTAAGCAAGCCGCACCCCTACGACTTTGTGCTGATTGACTACGAGCAACCCTTTATGGATGGTATGGAAATCGTTCGGCAGATCAGAGAAAAACTGCCGATGGAGCGGCGCAAAATCCCTGTTGTACTTATGTACAACAACGATCCGGACGATCGAGTACGGGCGCTTTGTATCAGTTATCAGATTTGCGCCAAATGCGCCAAGCCAATGACCAAACAACAGCTTTTCGACACCCTGATGGCTATTGGAAAGCGTGTAGATCACAAAATTGAAGACAAAGTAGCGGCAGTAGAGGAATTTGCACTTGCTTCGGATACACAAAAAACTATACTCATTACGGATGATAACGAGCTTAATCGGCTATTGGTAGAAAATATCACCCGATTGCTGTTGCCCCAAGCTACTGTCCTGCAAGCAAAAGACGGCTTGGAAGCAGTTGCTATTGCACAAACGCAACATCCCGATTTGATCCTGATGGACGTACAAATGCCGATGATGAGCGGATATGATGCAACGAAGCAAATCAAAACAATTACACCTTTGCAACACATTCCTATAATTGCACTTACAGCAGGTACAACTCCCGAAGAACAGGAAAAGTGTAGGCAGGCAGGTATGGATGACTACCTAAGCAAGCCGCTCGACATCAACCGGTTACGAGCAATTTTTATGCGCTGGCTTCCTGACCAACCCAAGGGCAGCACAGAGGCAACATCGCAAGCGCCTGCCCATACGCACATGAGTTTCAACAGAGAAAAACTACTTGAAAATCTGGGAGGCAGCCTAAGTGTATTACACAAACTCATTCAAATAGCCACTAACGGAGCAATACAGAAAAGCATTAACCAGCTCGTAGAAGCATTCAGCACACAAAAACCTGCCACAGAGATCCAAAAACTTGCGCATCATTTGAAGGGAAGCGCCAGCACGCTTTGCCTCGAACGGCTCGCACAACTTGCAGATGAGGTAATGCATATAGATGATTACCATTCGCAGCAGGCAAATACGCTCATGCAACAAATAATGCAGGAAGCAGCAATTTTACAGCAATTGCTGCAACAGGAATTGAATAATTTCTGATTAGCTGCCCGTCTTTAGCGCCTGACGGATCAGTTCTTCCAGAGAAATATTGCTGCCGAATTTTTTGAGTACGGCAGCAATACTTTTTTCGGCAGCAGGTTTGGTTACACCCATAATCATCAGCGCTGCCAATGCTTCAGCCTGCAACTGCGGATTGATGATGGCCGCAAAGCTGGCTTTTTCTACTGCCATAAGCCCTTCTTCTTTGCGGATTTTGTCTTTCAGTTCCAAAATGAGGCGCTGTGCAGTTTTTGAGCCAATGCCTTTGATCCTTTGTATCGTGTTCAGGTCTTCGCGGGCGATGGCCTCGCGGATTTCCTGTGCGCTAAGCGATGACAATATGTTCAGCGCTGTGCCTGCACCTACACCCGAAACACTGATCAAAAGCAGAAACAGCGATTTTTCGTCTTCCGTAGCAAAGCCAAAAAGTGTTTGCGAAAAATCATTACCGTTGATGTGCAGATATGTAAACAGTTTACAGGCTGCTCCTTCCCGCAACTGTGCATAGGTTTGCAGGGAAATGCGCAGCTCATAGCCGATGCCGTTAGTTTCCACCACAGCGACTGCCGGAGCGCGATGTGTCAATTTTCCTGAAATATAAGCGTACATGATGCCTTTTTAGTCCTCTGGATAAGGAATAAACACGAAGTTGGTGAAGTTATAATCAATGACAAACAAACAGGCGAACTCTTCGGGATCTTTGTAAGCAGCTTTGAACTCTTCTTCCAACTCAAAATCAACTAATCCGCGCTCAACAAATTCGCTCAGGAACGAGGCATAGTAATGCCACGTGTTTTTCATCTGCCCGCGCGGGATCAGCAAAGCGCCTACAGCCTGCTCTATCTTGCAAATCGGGAAAATAGGAAAGTCGGAAATACCGCGCTTCCTGATCTGATAAGCCGCCTCGCGAAGCATATCGGCAACTTTAACAAAGTCTTGGCTGATTGTTCCCAGATACTTTCCGCTCAATTCGGGGTCATTGGCGTACATACTCTCGTGCGTTTGAAGGCATCAAAATTAGGGCTTTTTGGCTAATTGGAAGTTAGCGCCTGCAATGTTGATTGTTCCTTCATCTGTTTTAGTGATGATAGCCTCACCCATCAGGCGATGTGCGATGAAGATACTGCCTGTTGAAAATTCCAACTCGCCAGGGCCTTGAATATTTTGCTCGCGTCGCTCCCGCTTACCCTTAAACTGGAATGTAAATCGCTGATTAACAGAAGGCTTCAAATTGTATATCTCTATTTGCACAGACTCGTCCCGATCGCCGTCGCGCATGGTGCCGTTGTAGATGCCTTCTATGTCTGTTGCATTTAGGTTCAGCCCAATTAGCAAAGGAAGTCTTGTTTCCGCCTGACGGCGCTTGGTTGTAGCATGATTGGCATTATACCAGAAAAAAGCCGCTATACCTCCGCCACCCAACACCAAAAAAGCAATAATGAGCGGTAAAACTTTTTTGAATGGACTTGTATTACCCCCATCACTTGGCTGTTTTTTGCCTTCAAAGGTAGGTTTCTTCGCACTCACAGGCGGCGGCTCTGCACTTACGGGTTGTGGCTCAATAGCGCCATTTTTTTCGTGCATCTTTTCGCGAATTTGCCTGTTATGCCGCTCCACTGCCTCTTCTTCGGCTTTTTTACGGGCAATCGCCTCCTCCTTGGCGCGTAGTTCTGCAAGGCGACGAGCTTCCTCCGCTGCTGCCAGTTTTTGCGCCTCTGCTTCCTTCAGCGCCGCCTCGTCTTCGGTAGTTTGTTCGGTTAGCCAATCAACACTGAATATGTCCTCCTCTTTGGATAGCTTTGCCTCTTGCTCCTTGCTGACGATACTGATTAAACGTTGCAAATCGGCATCGGAAAGCCCCAATAGCTGAGCCTGTTGCAGTAGTGCAGGGCGAAACTCATCGCGAATCGTTGTACTCCCTGCGGCTATGCTTTCCTGCAAGCATTGTCTGATTTGCGTTTTCAAGTCGTTGATTGTCACGGCAGTTTGTTAGTTAAGTGATTTTTGTAGCCCTATTTTCGTCCAGTCAAAGAGGCTGCCCGGATCAGTTTTGCGGTCGGGTGCATACTCGTCGTGTCCGACGATGTGCTGTCTGTTCAGTTGAATGTTTGGATGCCGCCCGCGAATATCGTCAATCAGTTGTTTTAAACTGGCATATTGCGCTTCGGTAAAGCCAATATCTGCTTTGGCAATTAGTGCATAATCGGCGGCAGACATAAATGTTGCCATCTCTTTTTGCGTGCCAATGCCCATCAGTTCAATCCCGATAGAACTGCTGTTAAAACTGTTTTCCAGATAAGGCGGGAAGGGCAGTTTGCCTTTGCCTGCATGGTAGGCGACGCGCTTTTCATCTACAAGTTGGTAAATCGTGCCATCGCGCCCGATGAGGTAGTGCGCCGATACGCCGTAATTTTCAAATACCCGACATATAGCATTTACATCGTGTGGATTTTGCGGCTGCTCAATGCAAACGCTGCAAAAGTGAATCATCAGATGGGTAACGGGCTTTCCTGCATCGCGTAGGCGCGAGCATTTGTCGGAAAGCAGACGCTGAACGACCTTCACCTGCCCGCAGGCAAGGGTAGTGAGGCACAACATCGGTACAAAGAAAATGACCGCTTTTGTCAAGACTTGCTTAATTTTGAACATTCCCACTCGTTTTTTATGTCGTATTACATCTTAGAGGCACAAAAATTAAGCAAAACTTATTACAGTAACCAAAAAGCGCTGACGGTTTTGCACGAAATCAGCTTTGGCATAGCCCCCGGCGATACTTTTGCCATCGTAGGACCTTCGGGCAGCGGAAAAACCACGCTTTTGGGGCTTTGTGCAGGTTTGGACAGCCCGACAACGGGTTCTATTATCCTCAACGGGCAGCCGCTGGAAGCCATGAGCGAGGATGCACGCGCCCGCCTGCGCAATCGCGATGTGGGTTTTGTATTCCAGAATTTTCAGTTGCTGCCTACGCTGACGGCGCTGGAAAACGTAATGGTGCCGATGGAACTCAAAGGCATGAAAAACATCCGCCAGCGTGCGATGGCGTTGCTAAGCAAGGTAGGTCTCGCCGACCGCCACGATCACTACCCTACGCAGCTTTCGGGCGGCGAACAACAGCGCGTTTCCATTGCCCGCGCCTTTGCCAATGAGCCGAAAATCCTCTTTGCCGATGAGCCAACGGGTAATCTGGACGAGGATACCAGCAAGAAAATTCAGGAGCTGCTCTTCGGCTTAAACCGCGAAACAGGCACAACCCTAATTCTGGTTACGCACGACCTTGAACTGGCGCAACGCACGCAGCGCATTATCCGTCTAAAAGGCGGGATGATAGTTAATTGATTACTGCCATGAACGATTTTGCAGACCGATACGTCAATCCATTCACCGACTTTGGGTTCAAGAAAATATTTGGCGAAGAACCCAACAAGGAACTCCTCCGCGATTTCCTCAACGAACTCCTCCGCGAACAGGAAGGTGAAATTGT